>JABDNZ010000328.1 GCA_013043565.1 Gemmatimonadota bacterium
CGACTCGGCCCCCTTCTTCATACGCGGCCGCCATCAAGAAGGCGGCCTGGACGCCGATGGGCTGAGAGTCCATCTCGCGGACAGCCGGCGCGAGGATGTCGACCGCCTCGTCGTAGGCTCCGTCCTCCAGCAGGGCTTGGCCCAGGACAAGGCGGGCTTCCAGGGCGTACACCGTCCCGTCGAACTGCTCCAAATACTGGTAGAGGTCGACTTTTGCGGTTTCTCGGTCCCCGAAGCTGAAGGCCGATTGAACCTGTTCCAGCCGGGCCACGGCCTGTTCCTCCCAGTCGCTCCGATAGTTCCTGTAGTAGATCCCTCCAGCAGCCAGTACCACCACTACGATCCCGATCAGGACCAGCATCTGACTGTTGTCTTTTGCCCACTGGATCAGCTCGAGGGTCTTGTCGACGAAGATGTCCTCGGCCTCTTTCTTTTCCTCGGTGCCCGGGCGGCGGGAGGAAGCTCTTTTGCTCGGAGTCATTCTATGCTCGTTGGACCAGTCGTGAAACTCGGAAAATGTTTGAAAAAGCTAGCCTTACGCCGATTTCGGGTCAACGGATGGCCTAGGGACCCCGGGCGGGTCAGGAGCCCCCCAGGGCCTTCGGCTTCCGGATCAGGAGGTATCCGTCGACTTGCCGAAGGGCCCCGTCGTAGATCCAATCGTTCAGGAGGGTCGTTACGGTGGACCGGTGGCACCCCGTTAGATCTGCTAAGATCATATGTGTCAATCGGATAGGGATTATCGTACCCTTTTTTTCTTCGGTCCGGCCCAAGCGTCGGGACAGGTGCAGGAGGAGGGACCCGAGGTGGGCCGCGGCACTTCCCTGCCGTCGGGGGCCCCCCAGGGCTCTGGCGAGGGAGAGTTCCTCTTCCTTGGCCAAAAGGAAGGCACCGTACGTTTTGGATGCCGTCCGGAGGGCCCGGTTGACCCCGGGTCCGTCCAGGGTCGTCACTTGTGTGGCCTCCCCGGCCCGTGCCTCCAGGCCCCGGGATGCACCCGTGAACAGCCCTTCCTCTCCGAAGAGCTCCCAAGGCCCCACCACGCCCACGACCCGCTCCCTCGGAGTGCCCGGATCGCTGAGAAGCTGCATGTGCCCCGCCCGGACCAGGAAGAGTGAGTTCCCCCCGTCGCCGGGGGAATAGAGGACCTCCCCCTTCTTGAGAGCCAGGGTGTCCCCTTTCTTCACCAGCCGATTGAGCTTTCGATCCCGTCGGGGGACAACTTTCAGGGGCATCGTCCCTCCTCTACCTCCGGCCCACGTCCGCAAGAGGCCGTTGGAGTGCCAAGGCAGTGCCGATCAACAAAGCCGGCATGGAGACCATAGCCGCCTCTCTGGGTCCGATCCAGTCCCCCAGGGCCCCGGTCACCAGGACCCCCAGGGATCCGACTCCCCATGCCAGGCCCATGACGATCCCGGATCCGATGGCAGCACTTTCCGGCAGGAGCTCCTGAGCCTTCACAACGATGGACGGCATCATGGCCATGCCAAAAAACCCTGCGGTCCCGGCCATCAGAAAGGCCGGAAGGGTGCCGGGAGGGAGGGAAACCGAGAAAAAATGGGCAGGAAAGGCCAAAAATGTGAGCCAGGCAAGGAGCCGCCTCCGATCCATCCGGTCGGCCAGGAACCCACCGGCCAGGGTCCCCAGGGCCTGGGTCCCGAGGTAGAGGCTCAGGGCAAAGGCCCCTGCGGCCTCGGTCTGCCCGGCCCGATCGGCGATGATGGGGCCCATGGTGAGGAAAACCCTCTGGGTGAAGGCTCCCACGACGCTGATTCCGAACAGCAGCCCCAAGGGGCCCCTGAGCTCCCGGAGGACCTTTCTCGGGGATGGGGGTAGCTGGGCTCCGGCATGGTCGCCGTGGGAGGGGAACAACGGAAAGAGCAGGACCGCCACCAGGATTCCGGGGATCATGGCCATCCAAAGCCCCTCCAAACCCACCCAACCCACCAACCCCACCGCAACCAGAGGCCCCAAAGCCCACCCCAGGCTCCCACCCAGGGAGAAGATCGACATTCGGAACCCGCTCCCCTTCCCTTCCGAGACCTGGGCGGCCATGGACGCCCCGGGAGGATGGAACACCGCGCTGCCCAAACCCCCGACGAGGAGGAAAAACACCAGAATCCAAAAGGAAGACGTCGCACCGATGAGCGACAGGAATACCGCCGACAAAACGGGCCCCAGGACCATGAAGACCCTCCGTCCATACCGGTCGGACAGATACCCCATGAGGGGTTGAAGGACGGACGCCCCCAGGGAGAGGGTCATGGCCAAGGTGGCGGCCAGGGCGATGGACAACCCCAGTTTGTCCATGAGACGAGGTAGGAGGGGCGGTAGAAAGGCGGCGTAGGCGTCGTTGACCCCATGGGCCACGGCGACCATTCCCGCGATGAAAACGGCACTCCTCACCGGTTTCGGGGGTTCCCCTCTCGGGACGGGTCTGGGTGAAGGAGCCACGGTGGTCTTTTCGAAAGGAAGAGGCCCTGACGGCACCTGGGGGCCTCGATGCTGACGAGATAAGCTGACGGAAAACACGGCCTCCGCAAGGGCACCAGGCTGGCCGCGGAACCAGCCCTCGGACAGCCCTGGCGTAAACCCCCTTCGGCCCCCATCCTGAAAGGGCCCGATGTCGAATAAAGCAGAGCCTGACATGGGCCTGTGCAACTTCATCTATGACAGGAAGATAACAGTGAGATTATTTGGAGTATTCGGCGCCCTTTTTGGCTTCTTGGGTGTAGCCCTGGGGGCATTCGGCGCCCATGGCCTGAAAGGCCGGCTCACACCCGAGGACCTGGCCATTTTTGAGACGGGGGTCCGGTACCAGATGTACCACGCCCTGGCCCTGGTGCTTTTGGCGGTCCTGTGGGCCCGGGTGGGAGGCGGGGCCGGTTCTCTCTCCGGTTGGGCCTTCACGGCAGGCATTGTGGTCTTTTCGGGGAGTCTCTACCTGATGGTCCTGACAGGGACTCGGTGGCTCGGGGCCATTACTCCCCTGGGTGGTCTGGCGCTCCTCGTGGGCTGGGCGGCCCTTGCCTGGAGCCTTTTTCACGAACGTGGAGGTTGAGATGACGAGCATGGACACGGAGGGGTTCCAGGAGGCGAGGGATCTCCTGGCATCGGCAGATGTTGTGAGTGTTCTGTCCGGAGCCGGTGTCAGTGCGGAGTCGGGGGTGCCGACCTTTCGTGGTGAGGAGGGGCTTTGGAAGTCGTATCAGCCTGAAGAGTTGGCGACTCCCCAGGCCTTCCGGAGGGATCCACGCCTGGTCTGGGAGTGGTACGACTGGAGGAGAGGGAAAATCCGGGCCTGCAAGCCGAACCCAGGCCACGAGGCGTTGGCCCGCTTTGCCCTTGGGTCCCGTACGGTACGGATCGTGACTCAAAACGTGGATGGGCTCCACGAGGAGGCCGCCCGGAAGGCTTCGGGAGGCAACGACCCGTCCCCCGGCCTACCTCTTGAGCTCCACGGATCGATCTTCCGGGTCAAATGCACGTCCTGCACTTACAAAGTCCCTCATCGAGACCCCATCTCCGCAGACAGCCTGGAAACCCTTCCCAAGTGCCCGGTCTGCGGGTCACTCCTCCGGCCGGATGTCGTATGGTTCGGAGAGTCCTTGGATGCTGAAATCCTCTCGGAGGCCTTTCGGGTGGCCCAAGGCTCTCAAGTCTGTCTGGTCGTGGGCACGAGCGCCTTGGTTCACCCCGCCGCGTCGGTGCCCCTCGCCACCCGGGACAGCGGCGGGCGCATCATCGAGGTGAACCCCACCGAGACCCCTCTCAGCCCCCTGGCCAGGGTTTCCTTGAGGGGAGCCTCCGGTGAAGTCCTTCCCCCGCTGTTGGAAGGGTTGGATTGAGCGGGAACCTGTGGGTTTCCAGAGTGTTTCTGAGAGGGACGAACGATTGGTTTCTTTGGCCGCAAGGCGCCTCGAATGAATAGAAGAACACTGGCCCTGGGGTTGGTGACGGTTCTGACCCTGGCCTGCGGGGACTCGACCTCTGCCCCCGTGCCCACTCAAATCTCCGTCTCCCCGAGCTCCTCGACCGTCGCTGCCATCGGCGAGACGGTCCAGTTCTCCGCAAGACTCCTGGACGACAAGGGCGGAGAGGTCACGGGAGCGGTCTTCACCTGGTCCGTGTCCGATGCTCAGACGGCCTCCGTCACCGCTTCGGGCCTCGCCACGGGGCTCAAAGCAGGGTCCAGCTTCGTTCGGGCCTCCTCGGAGGGCATCACGGGCGGGGCGACGCTCAACATCGATCCCATCCCCGACGATCTCGAGAAGGTTTCGGGTGACCAGCAGATGGGAACGCTGAGGCAGATTTTGCCGGAGCCGATTACGGTCGAGGCTCGGGATGCCAACGGAAACCCTATCGTTGGCAAGGTCGTGACCTTCGGAGTGGTGGTGGGAGGGGGCAGCGTCTCGCCCGTTCAAGCCCAGACCGGCGCCGATGGCAGAGCTTCCACGACCTGGCAACTAGGCTGTTCCAACGACAACCCCCAGCTTCTCCAAGCAGGGATCGGCAACCTGACCGCATCGTTCGAAGCATCGGTGGACCTGACGGCCCTGGCCATTTGCCAGGCATCGGTCCCGGGAGGGCGGGAAACCCTCCCTTATTCGGCGGATCTCGTGGCTGCCGGGGGGGATCAGGCCTCTCTGGGTTGGTCCGTGGTGGGTGGTGCGCTCCCTCCGGGCCTCAACCTCCAGGGAAGCGGGGAGCTCACCGGCACGCCCAACCTCCGGGGAGACTACCAGTTCACCGCCCAGGTCGATGACGCCCTGGGGGCGTCGGCTTCGGCTCAATTCGACCTCAAGGTTTGTGGGGGCCCCGTGACCCTGGCCCCTGGCCAAGCCCAGGTGTTTTCCCCCGACGGTCCTGACGGGTGCGGGTTCTTCCTCCCCAGCGGAGATAATGGCGACCGTTATCGCTTTGGAGTGGTGTACACCGAGTCGGAAGCCGACTCCAGCGACGTCCCGTCGGTACAGGTCAAGATGAGCAGGGAGGCCGGAGGGGCGGTGGTGCCGCCCCTCGGCCCCCCGGGGATCTCTTCAGCGGCCGCGGCTTTCCGCGCTGGAGCTTCGCCCCGCCGGACCTTCGCACTGAAAGAGGACCTGGGCCGGGCCGAGTCCAGAGCCCGATTCCACCGGGAGCTCCGCCGGGCGGAACAAGAACTGATACGGTCGCTGGGTCCGAACGCCCGGCCCCTCCCCGACACCCGTGGTCCGAATCGGGTCTCCGGACCCCTGAGGGCCTCCCCCGCGAAGAGGTCGTTCGTGAACCCAGCGTCCTTCGATTCCCAGGGTGGCTGCACGGTGGGAGAGACCGTCCGAGCCGTTCTGATCAAGGAAAACGATCACGTGGCGATATACCAGGACAGCGTCCAGTGGGCCTCGGATCGCATGTCCGACGACCACGCCCAGAAGATGCTGGACTTTTATGCAGCCGGCGGGAAACAGGTCATCGATACCTATTTCGGGGGGGTCACGGACGTCAATGGCGACCAGAGAGTCGTAGTCTTTGTCTCTCCCGTGGTGGGGGAGGAGTTGGTTGCCTTCGTCTGGAGCCTGGATTTCTTCCCGAAGGTCGATGAGATAAGGGACGGCGTGAGTTGGGAGGGATGTGCCGCTTCCAACGCCATGGAGATGATGCGGTTCAACCACGACATCATCAAACGCATCGCCACCGGGGGCTTCCAGGCCCTCGGTGCCGCGGTTCACGAAGCCAAACACATCAGCTCGGTCTACAAGAGCCTGTTCCGGGGCGACTTCCAACCCCTTTGGGTCGAGGAAGGAACGGCCGAGATCGCCGAGGAGACGGCGGCCCGCATCGCTTGGGCCGGGGCTGGAGGCCCCGCCGTCGGGGCCATGGTCGACGGGGACGATCTCGCCGACTGGACGGAGGAGAACTACGCCGCCGTGTCGGTGAACGCTTCCACGGTCCGGTACCTCTCCTCCCAACCGAACGGCGTGGTGGTGACGCCGCTGGGCGCAGCCCCGGGGCATAGCGTTTATGGCTCGGGATGGCATTTTCACCGTTGGCTCGGCGACGCCTACGGCAACGCGTCCACGGCGGGGGCGGATGCTCCGTTCTTCCAGGTCCTCAACGACTCCGTCACTGCGGCTGGTGCTCAGGGGGTCCTGGCCGTCACCGGGGCCCCTTCTTGGGCTGATCTTCTCCAGGAATACCTGACCGCGGTTATGCTCAATGGCACCGGGGCCCCTCAGGGTCCCAAAGCCATCACTTCCTACGAGTTCACGACCACCACGGAGATTTTCTCGAATCCCAACCCCGCCGGCAGCTACCCCTGGGCTGTGAACGCCATCGTCGGTGCGGGCGATCTTTCCGGTCCGGCGCCATTCTTGGCCGACAACGATGGAGGCCCCTTGGGCCCGTCCGGGTTCCGGATCTACGACCTTCGGTCCGACGGTACCGGCCTCGGCCTGGCAGTGGTGGTCACGGCCGGTCCGGCCTCCAGCCCCTTCCGAATCGTCCTCGTCCGCGTAGAATAGGCCCAACAGCTGTACCCGGAGGCCCGCTGGGCGGGCTTCCGGGAACTCGGCTCTCAACGGAGGAATGGGGAGAGCTGGCCGTCTTCTGAACGCCGATAGGAGGTTTTGGCCATGTATCTGCCTCGTCCGTGGGTCATCCCTCCCCGCTTGGTCCTCTTCTCCATCGCCCTTTGCGTACTCGCCCTGGGTTGCTCGGCCAGTGGGGAGGCCGCTCCAGCGGCCGAGTTCCAGGCTGCGGCCCTTACCCCCGCGCGGGGCACACAAGGCATGGTGAGCTCGGCTCACCCCCTGGCGACAGAGGTAGGCATCGAGGTTTTGAAAAAGGGTGGGAACGCCTTCGACGCCGCCGTGGCGGTGGCGGCGGCCCTGAACGTCGTCGAACCCATGATGTCGGGGATGGGCGGTTATGGGACGATCCTGGTCTATTCCGCCGACGAGGAACGGGCCCGGTTCCTCAACCCCAGCGGCCGGATCCCTCGAGGGGTGGATTCCGATGCCTTTCGAGCTCCCACCCCTGGGTACCGGGAGAATCGAAGGGGCCCGAAAGCCATCTCCACCCCTGGGAATGTGAATGCCTGGGGGGCCATGTCCCGTGAGTACGGGACTCTTCCCTGGGCCGACCTCCTGGAGCCGGCGGCTAGGCTGGCCGAAGAGGGATTCGAGATCGACGCCCGCCTGGCAGGGTCCATCCGGGGAGCCTGGGACGAGTTCCCGGACCACGTCCGGGCTTTTTACGGCATCGGGGATCGGCCCCTGAGGCCCGGGGAGCGACTCGTACAGGCTGATCTGGCCCATTCCTTCCGAATGGTGGCGGAGGGGGGCCCCCAAGTCCTTCACGGGGGAGCACTGGGAGCAGCCATCGACCAGGCGATGCAGGAGGCCGGGAGCTTCCTTCGTCTTTCGGACCTGGCCGAGAACGAGCCTGAATGGTGGGATCCGGTGGAGATCGACTATCGAGGACATCGAGTCCTGGTGCCTCCACCCCCCGCGAACTCCTTTCCGGCGCTGGTTCGCCTGGGGATGATGAGCCGGTTGGAGGTGTCTGATATGGGCCATAACAGCATAGACTATCTACATGCTTACGCTGAGGTTACCAAGCACGCCTTCTGGGTTCGCTTGAAGTACG
>JABDNZ010000339.1 GCA_013043565.1 Gemmatimonadota bacterium
GGTCACCTGAGCCGAAGGACCGCACCCACCGGCAGGTGGTCCGAGCCCACGTCCTCCTCCACCCAAGCGTCCATAACCTGCCAAGAATCGTTTGCTAGGATGTGGTCGATCCGCACTCGGATCCACCCGTTTAGGCGAGTCCCTCCAAACCCCGATCCGGCGACGGAGAAACTGTTCTGCCATCCGCCCCAGGATTCTCGATAGGACCTGCTCTCCGGCGGAGTGTTGAAGTCCCCGACGACGATATGGGGGCCAGGGAAACCTTCCGCCCAGAACCGGGCCCGGCGGAGCTCCACGCCGCGTAAGAGCGACTTCTCCCTCACCAGAGAAATCCCCTGGGCCAGGCGTCCTGAGCGTATCAACTCGAACCCGGCTCGAGGGGTTTCGAGGTGAAGGTTCGTGACGAGGATCGGCACGCCATCCATGTCCAGCTCGTATGTTGCGACCATCCCTGCTCCCCCGGCGAAGGCCAGCGCCTCCCGATCCATCTCCCTGACCCCGACGATCTCGAACCTGCTCGCCAAGCAAAGTCCGAGACGCACGTCGACGTGCCAGCCCGAGAGTTCTTTCAACACGCCCGCAAGCTCCCTCCCGCATTCCTGGAAGGCGGCGATATCCGCTTCCCAATCGAGGAGAAGGTTGGAGGGGCTCCAGACCAGGTTCCTCCCGCTCATGGCGTTGAAACTCACAACCCGGACCTCCGGGCCGGGTCCGCCGCCGGCCAGGAGTGATCTCCAGCCGGTCTGGAACCCCAGGCCCGGGCCGAGAAGGAGCACTCCGGCCAGTGTCAGTGGGATGAGAAGGGCCCGGTCTCTCAGAGCTGCCAGAGGGAACAAACCCACAAGGGGAAGAAGAAGGACCCACCGGGGGCCGAAGAGGAGCACCGTTGCGGGCCACCACCGGTCTCCAAGACCCCAGATCAGAGCCCAGGCGATGATGGCAAGGGCGACAAATCCGGCCGTTCCCCACCAGGCAGCCCGGTCCGGCCATTCCCGAGATGCCGGCCGCCGAAGGTTCTTGAACCAGCGGAGTACGCGCCTCGTGCGCTTCGGGTCCACGGGTGCCTTACACACCGGGCACCGGGCCGCCGCCCAGAACCTGAACCCTCTGCGCAGGCGTACGCGGTGGTCGCCGCTGGAGCAGGATACGATGATGTCACGTGACTTTTTCCTCTTTGCCATGGTCTGAATATACGAAGAATCCCTTGTATTTCGCCTTGCAGATGTTTACTGTGGAAACCTAAACATCTGTTTTAGAGCCGGTGATCGGGCAGCCCCCGATCTTCGATGGAGGCTAGTATGCGGCCCACTGCGTCTGAACAGAACACGACTGTCCCCGCCCGGGACGAGGTTTTCGCGTCGGAGGGGCAGAGAGAGGAACGCCCGGCAGGGAGCTTCCTACCGCTGGACCCAGAGGATCCCCTGTTCCACGAGGGACTGGTGGCCCTCCTGGAAGACAGCCTCTCCCTCTTTTGGCGAGCCCGGGATAGAGTTCTGGAGAAGCTCGAGCACCGTGACCCTAACAACGGCCACGACGACTGGGAGTGGCGGAAGATCCTCGATACCTACCCGTTACCCAGGCTTCTCCAATTCATGGCCTCTGACTCTCCAAGGGCGGTGCGCCTTCGGAGATCATCACCTTTCGTCGAGGTGATGTCAGAAGAAGAACGTGCAAAGTTGCGAGAGCTGGTAGAGAGGGTTCACTAAGTCTACCTGATTCTCAGTCCCTCCAATCTCTCCTTGTACACTTCAGCCTGATCGTCCCACCCCATGGCCGCAGCCGCATCGGCCCTTACCGCAAGACTCTGGGGGAGGAAGAAGAGAAACGCCGTCGGCCCCGGGTGGTCAAAAGCACCTGCCACGTCCAGGGCGTCGTGGAATCGGTTTTTGGCTAGGAGAAGTTGGGCCAGTAGGAGCCTCTCATAGGGAAGGACCTCCCAGATCCCGTAGGTCAGATCATTGCCCGGGTAGGCCGGACGTAAGGACCAAAGGAGATCGATGGCATCCGTAGTGTCACCTCTGGCCAGGGCCACATGGCCCTGGAGAGCGGTGTTGAGAATGGACACGAGGGCCGTCGCCGAATCTCCTGCCGCCAGAGTTCCCATCCGCTCAGCCAGCAACCGCAACCTCGGCGTGTTTCCCTGGCTCGAGTGCCACACCCCAAGTGACCAACCCTCGATGGGACGGAATCGTTCGAATTCCGGCCCGAACATTCGTTGGGCCATGGAATCGATCCGGGCCGCCTGCCTGCTCACAGGTTCTGAGACCGCACCGGCCATGAGATAGAGGAACGGGGTGGCCCCTGCCGTCCCGGAGGTTTCGGCTTCCCGCCAGATCTCGATGGCCTCCTCACCCCTATCCAGGGCAACCAGGAGGCCGCCCAGAGTCATGAGGGCTCCCCAGGAGTAGGATGCACCGGGCCGGTCTTGGGGATCCTCCAGGATGGCTCGCAGCCCCGCCTCTGCGCAAACCGGGTACCGGGCGCCCGTTGCCAGATCCGCGGCCGCGTTGTAGGCGGCCCCGGGGTCCACCGCCACCGCCTCGGCCCAGGGGATCAAAGGCGTCGAGTTCCGGGCACAGGAGGTGAGGAGTTGGAGCCAAAGGACCGTCGACGAGTCGGCTCTGGACTCACGGATCTGGGCCAGGAGCGCGTCGGCCGCGTCATGATTCCCGTGCCAAACCTCGATCTCCGTGAGGTGGATCATGGGCGGTTCAAAACCAGGATCCAGGCGAATCGATTCCCGAAAGGCCTCCTCGGCCGGAAGGAACCCATCGGTCTTTTCAGGCAGTAGATGGAAGTACGTTTCCCCAAGGGCGGTCCAAGCCTCCGGCCACTCCCTACGGAGCTCGAGTGCCTGTCGAAATCGGTGCACGGCGGTGTCGGCCATGCCCGAATAGTGGGCCCACAGCCCGTGGGCAAAGTGGGCTTGCTCACCCGTTAGGAGAGAATCATGACGGACGGAAAGGGAGACCAGGGTATCGGTATGGGTCCCGTGGTGAGCCCAGCTTGCGGCCTGGGCACCCCTCAGAGCCGCAGGGATGAGGAGGGAGTCGATTCGCACCGCCTCCCGCAGGAGGACGTAGGCTGAATCGAACTGGAGGTCCCGGTAGAGCCGCTCACCCCTGATCCAGGTGGCCACAGCCGCCTGGTCTCGTTGAGCCAGGAACTCCAGGTCGGGGGGAGGGCGGCCCGGGTCTAGAAGGTTCGGCAGGAAGCCCATGAACGCACGGACTCCTACCTGACCGGCCGATGCCACAGCCCGGTGCTCCGCATGACTCCGCTGATCCAGGAGCGCCCCGTCATGAGTATCATGGAGGGCCAAGGTCGCCGAGATGGAATCCCCCTCTACAGAGACCGATCCGAGAATAAACCTGCCGGCTCCCCTCGCCTCGGCGATCTTCCTGGCGTCCCCCTCGGTCAGGGACACGATGTCCCGGCGCTGGGTTTCGGTGAGGTAATGCCAGCCGTCGAGACAGCTAAGGAGACCCGTGGTCTCGAGGCTTCTCGAGATGGTCAGAGCAACGTCCTGGCCCTGGAACTCCTCTCCCCCCCGACTGGCCAGAGGGAAACAAATGATGAGGCTGTCATCCAGCGCCGCGTCCTTTGGTTTCAACACCATCAAGAGACCGACCAAGACCGCCGCTACCACTCCGAAGCGAAGGATCTGGGGCTTGGCCCGGTTGAGAATCGATGCGACGCCGCCGGATCGGGACTCCCTCATGCCTTCCTGGATCGACTTCGAAAACTCCCGGACGGACTGAAAACGGTTCGCTGCGGGTTTCTCCAGGGCCCGGAGAATGGCCTTTTGGACGGCGTCGGGTACGCTGGGGCGGAGCGTACGGACTTTGATCGGTTTTTCGTTGATCTGCCGGGCGATGATTCGTCTGGCCGAGGGTCCTGAGAAGAGCGGTTCCCCGGCCAACATCTCATGCAGCACACAAGCCAGGGCGTACTGGTCGGTTCGGCCGTCGAGATGCCGCTCCCCAGCTGCCTGCTCCGGGCTCATGTAGGCAGGAGTGCCCAAGGACATGCCGGGTTGGGTCAGCTTCCCGGAGTCCGAGTCATGTGCGGCAATCGCTTGCGCCAGACCGAAATCCGTCAGGACCGCATGGCCGGCCTCCAGGAGGATGTTCGCGGGCTTCACATCCCGGTGGATCACTCCCTCGCCGTGGGCATGGTCCAGCGCGTCCGCAATCTCACAGGTGATGCGGACGGCCTCCTCTACAGGGAGCTCCCTCTCTCGCTCGAGTCTGTCCTGAAGAGATTCCCCTTTTGCGAATGGCATCACGTAGAAAAGGAGATGATCGGCTTCACCCGAGTCATGCAGGGGGAGGATGTGGGGGTGGGAGAGATTTGCAACGGTACGGATCTCTCGAAGGAAGCGGTCCACCCCCACAGCTTGGGCCAGGTCGGGATCCAGGACTTTGACTGCAACCTGTCGGTTGTGTTTGATATCCCTGGCGAGGTAGACGGAAGCCATGCCGCCTGATCCGATCTCGCGGTCGATCGAATAGCGGCCGCTGAGGGCCTCCTGGACCTGGGAAAGACTCACTGCCATGGCCGGTCAGCCTTGCATGGAGGTCTTTTGATCCCTTCTCCTGTGCCTAACCTGACTCGTTCCGTGCTCAGAACTTGACGATTGTCCCAATGGCCGCGATCACCCAACCCACTCCGATGGCTGATAGGAGCCATTTTTCTGCCATCGGCATCCTTTGCCGACCCTTTTCCCCGTGAAACCACCCAACGACAGAGACGGCGAAGAACCCGAACACAACGGAAACCACAATGAACCAGAACAGCCACTCAGGGACCACGCCTCGGGTTTGAAACTCACCTGCCGCCTCCACACCGATCCAGCTTCCCGCAACATAGGGTCCCAGTATGTGCGGCAGACGCTTCTTGAAAATCAGCCGAGGTACACTCACGTCGACAATTTCATCGACCTTATTCTGAACCCGGGTCCGACGGTCTCCCTGGAGCCGTCGCTCCACATCGCTGGCGCTGGGCCGGTGGGACGGGTCCGCGGCGAGGCAGGATCCGATGAGCTCCACGAGCTCCGGATCGGTCTCCTTCAGGAAGTCAGCCAGGGGTGCCAATCCAACCGCTGGGCCGCTTGTGTCGCCCTTCTTGGAAGGGGCATCCGAGGGAGGCGGGGGATGCCCGGTCAGCAGTTGGTGGGCCAGGATCCCCAGGCTATAGATGTCCGCCCTGTCCGTGAGGGGTTTCCCGTCCATCTGCTCTGGGCTGATGTAGGCAGGGTGTCCCAGGATCTCCCCGGATTGTGTGAGCTTCGGCTCGTGATCCTCTCCGGTCTCCAGAATGCCGGCGATCCCGAAATCACAAAGGGAGTGGTGTCCGCTCTCGTCCGTCCGGAGGACGTTATCGGGCCTGACGTCCCGATGAATGATCCCGAGCTTGTGGGCCGCGGCTAGCGCCGAGGCGATCTCCCGAACCACGCGGCGGACCTCGGCGGCACTCAACCGGCCCTCCGCCTTCAGCCGCTGGGCCAGCGTCGTGCCCTTCACGAAGGGCGAAACCAGGAAGGGCGTTCCATCCGAGAGACTTCCCACCCGGTGGACCGTACAGACGTGAGGGTGGTTGATGCGGGCGGCCGCCTGGGCTTCCCGTTCAAACCGTTTTCTGGCTTTGGTGTCCGAGTACAAGTGGGGAGAAAGCACCTTTACGGCCACGAGCCGTTTGAGGTGCGGTTCCCGGGCCAGAAAAACGTCGGCCATGCTCCCCTGGCCGATGGGCCTAAGGACCTCCAACCCCGGGGTCAGGTCCGAGTCCATGAGAGCCTGAAGTTGATCTCGGTCTTTCGCCTGGGAGACAGCCGCCTCTGCGTGGACCTGGGCCGGAACCGGAGTGGGCCAGGTGGATGAGGGTGCGGTGGGGTCACCCCCGCTTCCTTCCTCTCCCGCGTCCTCCTTGGCGCCATCGTCCTGCGGTACTTCCGCCGGGGTACGCACCATGGGGGCAGTGAAGGATCCTCCACGGATGGCCCCCACCAGCTCCACGGTCTCGTCCAGCGGCTCCAACCCCAGTTCGGCGTCCAGGAGGGCCACGTACCGATCGTACTCGGCCAGGGCTTCCGTTCGGCTTCCCGTTTCCGCCAGGAGTTGGATCAAATGTTGTTGCCCACCGTCATCAAGGGGATCCAACCCCACCCATTTCCAGGCACTCTTGAGGGCCGCGGAAAGGTCCCCCCGACTCCGGCACTCTTCTATGAAGGCGTTGATGGAAGCTCGATGCCTGCGGCTAAGGCGGGCCCGATGGCGCTCCACCCACTCCTCGAAAGGATGGGTTTGGGCCAGGTGCACACCCTCGAGGAAGGGCCCTTCGTACAACTGGACTGCATCGGCGTGTCGAGCCGACTCTGTCAGCTCCATGAACTGGGTGCTATCTACCCAGGCCGACTCGGCGAACCGCACGGTGTTACCGGCTGATTCGACCCACTCCTCCCCCAGGTTCTGCCGGAGTTCATAGATGGTCTGGCTG
>JABDNZ010000344.1 GCA_013043565.1 Gemmatimonadota bacterium
GCCCTGGCCGGCTTGGGGAAGAAAGCCGAAGCGATCGCCGCGGCCGAGCGGGCTCTGGAGCTGATGCCCGAGAGCCGAGATGCCTTCAAAGCCATGTACCGTTGGGATGACCTTGCCCGCGTCCTTACGATAGTGGGTGAATATGATAGGGCCACCGAAGTCCTGGAGCGCATCCTCTCCCGACCCGGGCGCCTATCGGTTCAGCTACTAAGGCTCGACCCTGCCTGGGCCCCCCTCCGGGGCCATCCCGGTTTTCAGGCTCTGTTGGAGAGTCCGACGGAGTGACACCGAGGGTTGAGAGGGCGCCCGCTGTTCTTGCCCGTACCCAGCCCACAACACATCATTCGTCTCGTTGGGTCACTGGGCTGGAACGGCAAGCCTTGTCTCACCGAGCCATTAACGTGGCTCCAAACCCGCCGGGTTTCTCGGTCATACGGAGCCGATCATGAGCCTGCGCTCTCTCGCATCATTGCTCACCGCCGTGACTCTGGTTCTCACCTTGTTCTCCTGTGGTCCCCAGGTCGAGTCCCCATCCTCGGTACTCTCTTCGGACGGCGTCCCGATCCACTATGAGGTACACGGCAGCGGCGAACCGGCCTTGGTCCTGGTTCATGGGTGGTCCTGTGATCGAAGTTACTGGGATGCCCAGGTGCAGCATTTCTCGGAGCAGCACCTGGTGGTGACCATCGATCTGGCCGGGCATGGGGAATCGGGCCTAGGGCGGGAAGTTTGGAGTATGAGCGCCTTCGGCCAGGACGTTGCGTCGGTGGTCGAGGACCTCGGCTTGGAGCAGGTCATCCTCGTCGGGCATTCGATGGGCGGCCCGGTGGTGGTGGAGGCGGCCCGGGTATTGGGCGACCGCGTGAGGGGTGTGGTGGGAGCGGATACCTTCAACGACCTGAGCGTGAAATACTCGCCCGAGGAAGTCGAGGCATTCGTTCAGCCCTTCCGCGCCAACTTCAGCGAGGCCGTGGGAGCAGTTGTGAGAACCATGTTCGTCCCCACTTCGGATCCCGCGATCATCGAGCGGACCGTTTCAGACATGGCGTCCGGCCCGGTTGACGTCGGAGTTGGCGCTTTCGAAGAGATGATCGCCTGGTATAACGTCGAGAGCGAGGTCGCGTTTCGAGAGTTGGACGCGCCCGTTCGTCTCGTCAATTCAGACTACCAGCCGACGAATGTTGATGCCGGAAGGGGCCTAACGGGCTCATTCGATGCCGTCTTCATGTCTGGAGTGGGGCATTTCGTGATGACGGAAGACCCCGAAACCTTCAACCGACTCCTCGAAGAGGTCCTTGAGGAGATCCGAGGCACGTCCTGATGCGAGGGCGAGCGGGTTTTGACCCAACGAACACGACCTTCTTCTGATGAGCGCTCTCTCACACCCCGTGCACATCGCCAATCATGTAGAGGAAACCACATGTCCACCGAACTGAGCGCATTGAAGCGGACTCCGAGCCCCGCCTTGATCCGTGTCGGCTTGCTGCTAGGGATCGGGCTGCTGGTGCTGGCCTCACCGGCCGGAGCTCAGATGCTGGATGAAATGATCGGGACTCCGAGCCCCCAGGGCGAGGGGTGGGACGGCTTCTCCAATTTCCTGTTTCTCCGAGACGCCTTCTTAAACCTGACCCTCGCGGCAGTCCTGGGTGCCGTGATCGCCTACCATCCCCGGAGGGTCCGCACGACCGATACTCTGGAAGAGATCGAAGCCCGCAAGGTTTCCATTGGGTACGCCGTAATCGGCTCGCTTATTGGAATCCTCGTAATGGAATACGGCTGGGAAGTGGGTTTCGTCCTGTTCGGCTTCGGGACGCTGATCCGTTTCCGAACCGTCATGCGTTCGCCACAGCTAACCGGGCAGGTGATCTTCGGGTCCTTGATAGGGCTTATGTGCGGCCTCGAGCTACCTCATGTGGCCGTGCTGGCGACCGGCTTCGATTTTGTTCTCATCTTCCTGCTGGAAGCCCGTCTCACTTACCGCGTCGACGTCCGGGGCTTGCCTTTGGACCGATTCGCTGAAGCGGCCCAGGCCTACCGGGCCGTCCTTTCGGGGCGCCGGTTCAACGTGCTGAGCGAGACCAAAAGGCCGGGCCGGGGCCGCATCACGTTCATCTTTCGCATGGCGGGCCGGCACACGCTCAAGGAGATCGAGGGGATCTTCGAGGATCAGGTTGATCCGGCACTCCGGGGCTCCCTGGATTGGGAGGTGGATTGACCGGGACGCCCTCGTTGGAGGATCCCACCAGCTTCGAGGCTTGACCGAACAGGTCCATGCCCTCACCGAGGAGGTTCGCCGATTGGGCGACGCTCAGGAATTCGATCGGCGACTGCTGGAGGTTCGAACCGAGGGGGATCCGCCGGGGCCATCTCCTTCCAAGTCCTGGCAAACCCCGGATCTCCCCCGTTCTGAGCCGAATTCATTATCCTATTACCAGAGACATGCGAACCTTCGACCCATGAATGGACCTAGCCGGTGGACAATCAATCAAACCCGATGAAGTGGAACGTCAGGGGTGCCGCGTTGTTGGCGATCGTCTTTACTGCCGGATTGTTCCTGGGCTTCCGAATGGGAACCGCGAAAGGCCGAGCCACGATAGTCTACTCCGGGGCCATGAGCGACTTGGAGAACAGACCCTTCCTGGGTTCGAAGGATGCCCTCGTCACAATCGTGGAATACACGGACTACGAATGTGTCTTCTGCCAACGCTACTATCAGAACACCTTCAAAACGCTCATGGCGGAATATGACGGGAAGGTCCGGTACTTCGTTCGCCACTTTCCGGTTCCCAGCATCCATCCGTCCTCGGTCCGGGCCGCCGTCGCAGCGAGCTGCGCGGAAGACCAAGGGGAATTCTGGGCCTATCACGACATCCTCTT
This sequence comes from Gemmatimonadota bacterium, assembly GCA_013043565.1. Taxonomy (GTDB): domain Bacteria; phylum Gemmatimonadota; class Gemmatimonadetes; order Longimicrobiales; family Gaopeijiaceae; genus JABDNZ01. The sequence continues at coordinate 2,878 of JABDNZ010000344.1, forward strand.
CTCCGGCGGGGCTGTCCTATCTCCGGACAGCCTAGGGGCATATGCGTCTCGGCTCGGGTTGGAGCAAACCCGGTTCGACGAGTGTTTCGCCTCCCAAGAGCCTCTCCAACACATCCAGGAGGACCTGGAGCGCGGAGTCAATTATGGTGTTCGGGGAACGCCGGCCTTCTTCATCAACGGAAGGGTTCTCTTCGGGGCACAACCCCTGGAGACCTTCCGGGCCACCGTCGACGCAGCCTTGGAGGAGATGGAGGGGTCCGGCGACTAAGGAGACATTTGCCGGTGGTCCAAGGGGCCACCTGCTTCTTCGGGGAGGCCGATGAGGAATCCAGCCCGCCCACAGTTCTCGGACGTCGACACATGGGGGTTGACCCACCGAGGGAAGGTACGTCCCGACAACGAGGACCACTTTCTCCTGGGCTCGATCGTCCGGGGCGTCCAGGTAGATCAGGCCAGCGTTACGGAGGGAAACGGTAGATTGCTCCATCTGCTGCGTACGGCGTCTCTGGGTGTCGTGGCTGACGGAGTTGGCGGATACGCCGGGGGAGAGGAGGCCGCCCGCCGAGCGGTGGAGGACCTGGTCTCGTCGGTGTCCTCCTTCTTTCATGAAGCCGAGGCACGGGAGGCGGAGGAGCCCGAGGTCTTCTCCCGCCTCCTTCACGACGCCGCGTTGGCGGTTCACGACAGTCTCCTGGAGGATCGGAAGCGGGAGGGTGGGGAAAGGCGCTTCGCCACCACGCTCACCCTCTTCCTGGGACTCTGGCCCCACGCCTACCTACTCCAGGTGGGCGACTCCCGCTGCTACGTCTGCCGAGAGGGAGAGCTGACCCAGATCACCCGGGACCAGACCATCGCCCAGGAGTTCGTGGACCAGGGGGTGATGACCCGGACCAAAGCGGAAAAGAGCCGGTGGGCCCACGTCCTCTCCAGCGCGGTTGGGGGACGGCATGCCGAACCGGTGGTGACCCGGGTGGTGCGGGATTGGGGAACGGTAGTGTTATTGTGCAGCGACGGTCTGACCAAGCACGTCTCCGACGAACGAATCCGGGAACGTCTGACATCGATGACCAGTTCTCAACAGGTGGCGGAGCAGCTCCTCCAAGATGCCCTGGACGATGGCGGGACGGACAACATCACCATGATCGTGGGGCGGACCCTTCGACCTTCCTGAGTTCGACCTCAGCCTTGGAATCCCCGCTTTTGGGCCACACCTGAGACTTTCGCCTAGGAAAGGCCAGCCGCAGCCTCGTAACCCCGGACCGCATGGTGGATGGCTCGGTCGAAGAACCGGACGACCAACAGCTCCAGATCCAACTGTTGCCTGAGGTCGAAGATGGTGTCCCATCCCTGTGACTCAACGAAGCGCCAAAGGTTCCGTCGAGTGAGAAGAAGGGCCATCACGACGTGGGACGGGGGTATCCCTTCCTCGAACCTGAGCTGGCCGATGCGGTAGTACTCCTCTTCGACATGAGCCTCCGAGGT
>JABDNZ010000345.1 GCA_013043565.1 Gemmatimonadota bacterium
GTCCCTCTATGTTTTCGGAGTAAGAATAGGACTTCCTCCGGTTCTTACGAGGTTTCTCCTTCTCGGGGCTTCCTTATGGGTGAATGGGATTTTTGGGATTGGTGCCTGGCGGGGCTTGGTGCCTTCAGCGTCGCCATGGGTTTGTTCATCTTCTTACTATATGCCACTCCCCACGAGCCTCTGGTCATTCCCGATGTGCAATCCTCTCTGAGAGTAGGGAGCCTGGAAGACTTCCCCATCAACACTGATCGGCTGGAGCGCTGGGGAGCTCGGTGGATTCTGGTTATCCGGATGCCGTCGGGGGAGGTCACGGCCGTAGAGGGACGATCTCCCGCCGACGGCTGTGAGCTGATGTGGGACCATGACCTGAATCGCATACACTCGCCCTGCAGCTACCAGATCTACAACCCGTACGGCTTCGTGGTCGCGGGATTGGACAGCCGGGACTTGAGGCGGTATCCGGTCCTCATTCGTGACGGCATCATCAGCATCGGGAGCGAATCGTGACCGAGTCCGATCGAGAGAAAACGGGGAATCGCCTGCTCAGATGGCTCGAGGCGTCGACGGATGCCCGGATCTTGACCATCCCTCGGTTGTTCGGACTCCTCTACGGCCCCATCGATGACCGGCTCCCGTTGGGGGAAGCCTGGCGGGCCGCCATGCGAAGGAAGATTCCGAGCTCCGTCGGATGGAAGCACGCCTTCGGGGGCGCCACCTACTTCCTCTGTATGATTCTGGTGGTTACCGGGGTCATGTTGAGCTTTTATTACCGTCCGTCCACGGTCGAGGCTTACCCCAGCCTCCAGTACCTGGAGACGGAGGTCAGCTTCGGCTGGCTCGTTCGCCACGTTCACTATTGGGCTGCCAGCCTCGTCGTCCTGGCGGCCTTGGTCCATCTCTTCCGTGTTCTCTATTCCGGGACGTACAGGGCGCCGAGGGAGACCAACTGGCTCATGGGGATCCTTCTTCTCATCACCCTGTTGGCCTTCGTCACGTCAGGATCTCTCCTCCCCTGGGACCAGTGGGCGTACTGGACTACGACGAACGGACTGGAGGATCTGGCCCGCTACCCGGTGATCGGAGGGCTGATGGCTAGGGTTTTCCGGGTGGACGAGTTCGTCAGCGGAGCCACTTTGAGTCGATTCTATGCGACTCATGTGATCCTCCTCCCCTGGGTTCTCTTGTTGCTTCTCTCTCTGCATTTTCAGCTGACCCGCAAGCATGGCGTCTCATCCGGCCAGGGATCTGACGAAGAAGGGGGAGAACCATTCTTTCCGAACCACATGCTTCGGCAGCTGGTGGTGGTTCTGGTCACTCTGGCGGTTGTGATTACCTTGGCCGCGTTCCTTCCCAGGCCGTTCGGTCCGCCTGCTGATCCGTTTTCCCTGCCCGATGAGGTTCCTGCTTTGGGTATTCCCGCAGTGATCCTCGTGGGGGCCGCCCGCCTGCCGGCAGGAATGGGTTTGTACGGCCTCCCCCTCCTCCTTTTTGCCCTGGCGGTTCTTCCGCTGGTGGTTCGGACGAAGGAGGAATCGTTTACCCGGAGGCCAGTGGCCATGGGCCTGTTTGCCCTCTTCCTCCTGCTTCTGTTGGCGTCTCTGATCGCCGGCCTGGGGCCGGGAGTCGAGCCTTCGGTGGGGGTTGCCCAATGAAATGCACATTGATGTCTGTGGTAGCTGTGCTCGCCCTATCCTGGGGAACCGCTTCGGGGCAGGAGACCATGGCCGGGTACTTGCTGGAGGAGTACTCCTGCATCATGTGTCATACGGACATGCGCATGGGCTTCCAGGAGGGTGTCCATTCCCGGAGGGGCATCCAATGCACGGACTGTCATGGGGGCGACCCGTCCAAGTTCGAGACCGAGGCGGCCCACACGGGGAATTTCAGCGGCGCGCTGGGAAAGGCCGAGGCGGTGGCCCTTTGCCTATCGTGCCACGAGGACATTCCTCGCATGCGTCAATTCGCTCTGGAACCCGTAACGGAAGAGATGTTCCTTTTTAGCCAGCACGGCCAGGCTCTTCTGGAGGCGGGGGACACCACGGCTCCGTCCTGCGGGGATTGTCACGGATCCCATGCCATCCTTCCCAGAACCGACCCGAGGAGTCCTATTCATCCCGCCAGGGTTTCCGAGACCTGTGCGGCCTGCCACACCGACCCGGCCAGGGTCCCGGCGGGTTTGCCCACCGATCAGATGGACCAATGGGTTGCAAGCGCACACGGGAGGGCGCTTCTGGACAGGCACAACGAGCGATCGGCGAACTGTGCTTCCTGCCATGGGGCTCATTCGGCCCTTCCCCCCGGTGTCCAGGAGATTCCAAACGTCTGTGGCAAATGCCATCAATTGGTGCGTGAGACCTACTTTATGGGACCCCATGGCCAGCAGGGGTCCGCGACAGGCGCCGGGGTACCTTGCACGGCCTGCCACGCCAATCATGCGACCACCATGCCTCCCCTTTCGGAAATCGGGGCCCTTTGCCTGACCTGCCACGAAGCTGAATCCCCCGAGGGTTTGTCCGGCCTCGAACTGCAGGAACAGGTCCTGAGGGCTGAGGCGGCGGGGGATCGGGCCCGCCGCGCCGTTCAGCTGCTTTCTGAGGCGGGGGAGCCCATCGTCGACGAGGAGGTCAGGTTTCTCACGGTTGAAACCCATCTTCAGGAGCTACTCGTTCAAGCCCATGCACTTGATCCGGAGGCGGTGGACGACCTGGTTCGTCGGGTTTCCTCCCTTTCAACCGAGATCGGAGAGAGGGCGGACGTCGTCGAGGAGCACCGGTGGGAAAGGAAACTCTTGGCCATTCCCGTGTGGATCATAGGCCTGGGCGGGATCCTTTTGGCTTTGCGGAAGCGGCGCCGATTGGGCAAGCCCGAACCGGACCCCTCCTGGGGTATCGGAGGAGGCATCGGCTCGTGAAAAAGAGGCGGAGGTTACTGATCTTGTTTGTTCAGGCCGCCGTGGTATGGGCGGTCCTGGGCGTGGCCGGGACCGTGGGGTTCTTGGAGTACTCGGCTCAGCCAGGGTTCTGCAACAACTGTCACAACATGGAGCCTTATTATCAGTCCTGGCTCAACTCCTCCCACAACATGGTACCCTGCATCGAGTGTCACTATGCCCCGGGTATCAAGGCAGAAGCCATGGGAAAGGTCCAGGCGGCGAACCAGGTTGTGAAGTACGTCACCAGGACCTTCGAAGAGAAGCCGTGGGCGGAGATCGAGGATGCCGCCTGCACCCGTGAGGGGTGTCATCTCGAGCAGAGGCTGGGAGTGGTTTCCTTCGAGTGGGTACGTTTTGATCATGCCCAACACCTCGGGGAGCTGAGGAGGGGGAAGGATCTTCGGTGCACCTCCTGCCACTCGCAGATCGTGCAGGGCGAGCACCTGACGGTGACGCCGACGACGTGTAATCTGTGTCACTTCAAGGACCGGCCCGTGGGCCAGCCCCTGGGCGGGTGCCTAGGATGCCATCCTTCCCCTCCCAACCTGGAATACAAGGGGGTTCCCATCGATCACCAGCAGATCGTCAGGGACCTGGTGTCCTGCTCCAAGTGTCACTCCGATGTGGTTGTAGGGGATGGGATGGCCGAAGAGCAGCGGTGCTGGACCTGCCACAATCTCCCCGAGCGGATGGAAGAGTTCGACAATCCGACGCTCATCCATGAGATCCATATTGCTGAGCACAACGTCGAGTGTCAGCTCTGTCACACCGAGATCCAACACAAGGTCGTGGCACTGGAGGAGACACTGGAGTTGGATTGCTCCGGGTGCCACCGCGGTGCCCACGAGTCCCAGCGAGCCCTCGTGGCAGGAAGCGGTGGGCACGGGGTGGAAGATACTCCGAGTCGGATGTTCCTTGCCCGGGTAACCTGCGAGAGCTGCCATGCCCTTCCTGGAAACATCCCGGGCCACGAGGGGGTCACCGTGGCCGGGGAAGCCACGTGCCTTTCCTGCCACGGTGTGGAATTCGCCGGGATTCTAGGAGGGTGGCAGCAGGAGTTGGAACTCCGACAGGAAGCCGTCTCGGATGTGGTGGCTCGTGTCAGAAGGGCCCTGGGGAACCGTCCAGCCGCCCACACCGATTCCCTCCTTCTACAGGCTGAAGAGAACCTCGAGCTGGTCCGAGTGGGCCGTGGCGCCCATAACGTTCCCTATGCCGATGGGCTTCTCAGAGCGGCAGCGGCCCTGGCAAGGGAGGCAGCGGTAGCCGGGGGCGCCGATCCCCGTCTGGCTTCGGTGAATCTGGGCCAGCCACTGGAGGAGGGGTCGTGCCAATCCTGCCACTTCGGAGTGGACGGTGGCGGAGAGGTCTTCTGGGAGGGCCGTCGATTCCCGCACCGACGGCATACGGTCAATGCCGGGTTCGACTGTCAGGCCTGCCATACCCCCATGGATGATCATGGAGGCCTGACATTGACCTCCACGGGTACCTGTGACAGTTGCCATCACCGGTCTGAGTCTCCCCAGTCATGCGGAATCTGCCATTCCGGGCCTGTGGGTGACACGCTCGCCTTCGAGTCCAGGAACTTCCTGCATGATCCCCATCTCTCCATGGGGTTCGAGTGTAACCTTTGTCACCAAAGGCCTTCCATGGCGGTGGCAGGGGATACCTGCCTTACCTGCCATGAACTGCACCATACTCCCTCCACGAACTGTTCGTTTTGCCATTCCGCCCCGCCTGAGGGGCTTCTGGCCACCGAGGTTGGTGAGTTCCCCCATGAACCCCACGCAGCCATGGGGTTCGACTGTGCTACGTGCCACAGTGAACCGGGGGCCAAGGCGAACCTGGAGGTATGCGCGGGCTGCCATTCCCTTCATCATCAGGTCACGACCGACTGCAGGTTGTGTCACACCGAAGACCCCAAAGGGAACCATATGCCTGAGTTGGCCCACGTAACAGCCTGCGTTTCCTGCCATACGGCAGGAGACCAAGCCGGGTTGACGGAATGGAGCCGTAACGTCTGTCTGGTGTGCCATCAAGAGAACGAAGAGCACAGTGGCGGTATGGAGTGCACCCTGTGCCATGAGATTCCGCCGCTGCCAGGAGGTGGAGGAGGGAGACCACAGAGCACGAAATCACTTGCCCTCCACTTAGGACCAGACTAGAAAGAATCAGAGAGTTTCCCCATGAGGAAGGGGCCCTGGTGACC
>JABDNZ010000349.1 GCA_013043565.1 Gemmatimonadota bacterium
GGTCACATCCGGTCACGGCCAGGTCATTCCTCGCAAAAAGCTCGGCCAGGGAAATCATCCCGGCACCGGCTACGCCCATGAAATGAACCGGTCCGCTGCCGGCCTCGAAGGCGGTGGGAATCGTCATGCCGTGACCCCCCGTAACCGTTGGCCGCCCGGGCTCGAGGGCCGGGGCAGCATCAGGTCCAATGCCTCCGCGATCTCTCGGGCCGCCTTGGGTCGACCGAGCTCCAGAGCGGCTTTGGCCATGGCCGCCAGGGTCTCCGGTGTGGAGAGGAGTGAGACCAATCGTTTCCACAAGGCGCCCCCGGGCATGTCCTTCTCCGGGAGATGAACGGCCGCCCCGGCCCTCGCCAGGCTCTCCGCATTGCGGGTCTGGTGATCGGCCGCGGCCGTGGGGAGGGGCACCAGGATCGCCGGAACACCCCAGGCAAGGAGCTCCGACGTGGTCATGGCCCCGGCCCGGGTCACGGCAAGGGTGGCCGCGCTGAGGGCTTCGGGCATCTCCTGGATATATCCCACGGGGTGGACCCAATCTACGCCACCCAGCTCCCGGAGCCGGTCCTGGACCCACCCCAGGTTTTTCGGGCCGGTGGCCCAGAGCAGGTGCACATCCTCCGGCCGCTCCACGATCCCTCCTGAAACCCCCCTAACCAACTCCAGCACCGCGGTGTTCAGTGCTTTGGCTCCCTGGCTGCCTCCCACGACCAACACCACCCTGAACCCGTCGTCGAGGCCGAATCGGGCCTTGGCGGCGGCGGGGTCGTGAAGCTCCACCTCCCGGACAGGGTTACCGGAGAGGCGGGCCCGATCCCGGGCCCTGGGGGACAGGGTGTCCCTCGCTTCCGGGAAAGCCACGTGGATCTGCCGTGCCCAGCGGCTCAATACGCGGGAGGTGAAGCCCGGTTGGGCGTTCTGCTCCTGGAGCGCCAGAGGTATTCCCATGAGGCCCGCCACCAAACCCGCCGGGCCGCCGGCATACCCTCCGGTCACCACGACGAGGCTCGGGCGGAGGCGAGAAAAGAGGAGGCCTGTGGAGACCAGAGAGCGCAACAGGGCCCAGAGGACGCCGACGTTCTCCAGGATCCTTCCCCTTCGGAACCCCCGGACCGGGAGGAGGTGATGGTCCAACCCTCGCTCTGGAAGGATTCGGGCCTCGAGGCCTTGCTGGGCTCCCACGAAGAAAGCATCCACGTCGGGGCGTAGGCCCGACAAAGCTTCGGCCAGTGCCAGAGCTGGATAGAGGTGCCCCCCCGTTCCTCCACCGGCGAAGACCGCCACGGTGCGGTGGCCGACCCGACTACACACGGTTCCTCCCCATCTCCGGCTGAGCCCGGGCGATGGCGATGAGTATGCCGATGGAGGCCATGGTCACCACCAGGTTGGACCGGCCGTACGAGATGAGGGGGAGAGCCAAGCCGGTGTTGGGCACGAGGCCCAGGCCGACGCTCATGTGCAGAGTCGCCTGGAGGGCGATGAGGCTGGTGAATCCCACGGCCAGGAGCTCACTGAAGAGGTCCGGGGCACGTTGGGCGATCCGGAAGCCCACCAGGATCAGGGTGATGAAGAGGCTCACCACGAATAGGACCCCCAGGAGACCCCACTCCTCACCGATCATGGCAAATATGAAATCGTTGTGTGGCTCGGGAAGGAACCCGAATTTCTGCCTTCCCTCTCCAAAGCCGACCCCCGTGAGCCCCCCGGACCCGATGGCCACCAGAGACTGTCGAACCTGGAACCCGGCACCCGCCGGGTCGAAGTTCGGGTCCCAAAAAGCCCGAATTCGATCGAGTCGAAAACCCTCCCCCAACTTCGCCGCGACGACGGGAAGGAGCAGGAGGCCGAGGAAAACGAAATGGCCGACCCGGCCCCCGGCGCAGAAAACCACGATTCCTGCCAGGATCCCCACCAGGCAGGCCGTCGAGAAATCGGGCTCCGCAGCGATGGGGAGGAGTATGGCCCCCCAGACCAGGAGGAACGGGAGGAGGCCTCTTCGAAGGCTCCTGAAGTGGGCCTGCTTCTTCACGGCCAGAGCGGCCGTCCAGATGATGATGGCCATCTTGGCCAGCTCGGAGGGCTGAAACCTACCTATGGGGAGGAGGAGCCACCGTCTTGCTCCGTTGATCCGGGGAGCGATGGTTTCCGTTCCCGGGAGGATGAGGATCATGAGGAGGAGCCAGGCGAAAACCATGAGCGGCCAGGCCGAGGCCCTCCACCATGCCAGTGGCACGCGAGAGAATACCACGAGAGCGCCCAGGCCCAAGGCTCCCCCGAAAGCCTGCTGGAGGACAAAACGGGGAGCCTGATCCCCGGCCTGATGGGCCAGGAACGTGGTGGCGCTGGACAGGGTGATGAGCCCAAAAGTGAACAGCGCCAGGGTTACACCCATGAGAACGGCGGGCTCCCAGCCTTTTCCCAGACCCACGTCGGGGACGGTGGCCGGACCCATGGGAGCCACGTTCGAGGGCGGGGGAGCCATCTCAGGACTCCCCTCTGGCGAGGGCGGAGAAGCGGTCGCCCCGGGCTTGATAATTCGGAAACATGTCGAAGCTGGAACAGGCCGGGGAGAGAAGGAGGAGATCCCCTTCCTTCGCGAGGGCCCGGGCAGCGTCAACAGCGTATTCGAAGGAACCATCCGCGACGGTCAACTCGGTGGATTCCCCCAGGGCAGCCGCCATTCGGTACCGGGCCTCGCCAAAAACCACCACTCCACGAACCCCGGCGTGGAGCGCCCGCCGAAGTGGGCTCAGCTCTTCCCCTTTGTCCTTTCCGCCCAGCAGAAGGACCAGGGGCCCTTCGAGGCTGTTCAGGGCTCCAACGGTGGCGGCCACGTTGGTCGCCTTGGAGTCGTTCACCCATCTCAGACCGCCCGCTTCCCCCACCGGCTCGAGCCGATGCGGGAGGGGTTGAAAACTCTTCATGCCTTCGGTGAGGGAGAGACGGGCCGAACCCGCCAACCGGGCGGTCAGAGACGCAGCCAGGGCGTTCCCCACGTTGTGGCGGCCCAGGGTCGGCAGCTCCCGGGCGGAGATAAGGGGCTCCGCGTCGGTTTCGGGAAGCCGCAAAAAGAGCTCGCCACCCCGAACGAAAGCATGGGTCTCCAGCGGAAGCTGAGAGGCTTCGATTTCGTGCGTGGTGAACCTGAACCGCTCCCCCGGAGCGTCCCCGGCCAGGGCTTCGACCGCGGGGGAGTCGCCGTTGAGGACCCAGCGACTCTCTGAATCGGCGTTTTTGAACAGGCGCCCCTTGTCCCCGTAATACGCCTCCACCGAGGGGTATCGATCCAGGTGGTCCGGGGCCAGGCTCGTCACCACTCCGATGGAGGGCTGGAAGTCCACGGTATCCGCCAGCTGGAACGAAGAAACCTCCACCACGAACCAGTCGGGCACCGGGTCCAGAAGGGCCAGCCCGGAAGCCGGGGGCCCGAACTCGGCGCCGATGTTCCCGCCCAGGCCCACCTCGAATCCAGACTCCTGGAGGAGATGTGCCGTCATGGAGGCGGTCGTGGTCTTCCCGTTCGTTCCGGTCACGGCGATCAGTGGACCATCGAGGAACCGAAAGGCGAACTCAGGCTCGGATACCCATCCTCCCCCAGCAGCCTCGAGGGCCTGGAGCACTGGAGCGTCGGGGGGGATTCCAGGACTAACCACCACGGCTGTTGCTGCGGCCACTCGTTCCAGATCGTGCCTTCCGAGCTCAACTCGGGCTCCCATGCTTCGGAGTTCGTCTGCACCAGCTGCAGCTGAGGGTTCAACCTGCGAATCCGAGACATAAACCTCTCCTCCCTTGATAAGGGCCAACCGGGCTGCGGCCGCACCGCTGGCCCCCAGTCCGAGGATCGAAATCGTGCTTCCTTCCAAAGGCTTCATCTGCCGCTCCGGGGGCGTGCCTCTCCTGCCCGCCGGAATTCCTCTCTTTTCCCCTCATCGGATTTTCAGCGTTGAGAAGCCGATCATCGCGAAGAGGATTCCTAGAATCCAAAACCGGACCACGATCTTGGTCTCGGCCCATCCCAGCTTTTCGAAGTGGTGATGGATCGGCGCCATGAGAAAAACCCGCCTCCCGGCGCCGTGCTTTCGGGCTGTGTATTTGAACCAACCGGTCTGGATGATTACGGACAGGCCTTCCATGACGAACACGCCGCCCACGATCACCAGCAGGAACTCGGCTTTCAACAGGATGGCCATGACTCCCAAGGCCCCACCCAGGGCCAAGGAGCCCGTATCGCCCATGAAGACCGTTGCGGGGTGGGCGTTGTACCAGAGGAAACCGATGGCCGACCCAGCCAAGGCGGCCGCGTAGATCGCGAGGTTTTCGGCCCCAGGCAGGTAAAACAGGCCCAGGTAGGCCGATGCATCCACCCGCCCGATGAAGTAGGCGAAGACCCCGAAAGTCACGACAGCAATGGCCGAGAGCCCGGCGGCTAGCCCGTCCAGCCCGTCGGTGAGGTTTACGGTATTCGAGGTACCGGCAACGACCACCGGGACAAAAGCCACATAGGCCGGGATCCAGAACACGGCCACCCAGTCCGCGAAGAACGGGACCTGGGTCCAGTTGGCGGGCACCGGCCAAATCGGCCATTGGATCAGGAAGAGCCCGAGGCCGACCCCAAAAAGGACCTGACCGGCAAGCTTGTACTTCGCCACGAGCCCCCGGGACTTCTTCTGGACGATCTTCAGGTAGTCGTCCAGAAACCCCAACAAGCCCATCCAGAACAGAGCCGCCAGGGCCACGATGGTGAATCCGTTGGTCAGGTCCGCCCAAAGGAGGGTGGAAAACCCGGCCGCCATGATGATGAGGACCCCACCCATGGTGGGAGTCCCGGCTTTTTCATAGTGGGTTTCCGGCCCGTCGTCTCTCACGATCTGGCCCACGTTCATCCGGGTGAGCCACCGAATGGTCGGAGGCCCCAGGACAAAGGCCAAGAGGAGTGAGGTCACCACGGCCCCAGCGGACCGGAAGGTGATGTACCGGAATAGGTTGAAGACGATGTGGACATCGGCGAATTGGGGCAGCAGGTGGTAGAGCATGTCAGGCCACCTTCCCTGCATCAAACCGGGCCTCGAGGCTCGGAATCAGGGCCTCCATGGCCACTCCTCTTG
>JABDNZ010000352.1 GCA_013043565.1 Gemmatimonadota bacterium
GGACGTTCCCTCCCTCTTTCAGGAGCTTGGCCAGGTGTAACCGATTCCTTTCTCCCCCGCTCAACACCCCCACCTTCTTCTGCTGGTCAGGGCCCCTGAAATTGAACCAAGACAGGTACGCCCTGGGGTTCACCTCCAGTCGACCGAACTCTAAAATGTCGGCTCCACCAGAGACCTCCTCGAAGACGGTCATGTCCCCGTCCAGGGCCTCCCGGGACTGATCCACGTAGGCTAGCTTCACCGTCTCACCGACTTCAAGCGCGCCGCCGTCTGGTTCCTCCTGTTCCGTGATCATCCGGAAGAGGGTCGTCTTTCCAGCCCCGTTGGCTCCGATGATCCCTACGATGGCCCCGGGAGGGACGTCGAAGGTGAGGCCCTCCATGAGAAGGCGCTCCCCATACCCTTTCTGTGCGTCCTCTGATTTGATGACCAGCTTTCCCAACCGAGGACCTTTAGGAATCAGAATCTCGGCGGTCCGGATCTGCTCCCTCTCATCAGCCCCCAGGAGGTCTTCGTACGCGTTTACCCTGGCCTGACCCTTGGCGTGACGAGCCCGGGGAGCCATCCGAACCCACTCCAGTTCCCTTTCGAGCGTACGTTGCCTCGCGCTCTCCTGCTTTTCCTCAACCCGGAGCCTCTCCCGCTTCTGCTCCAGCCAGGAGGAGTAGTTCCCCTTCCACGGAATACCCTGCCCCCGGTCCAGCTCCAGGATCCACTCGGCCACGTTGTCCAGGAAATAGCGATCGTGTGTTATGGCCACGACGGTACCGGGATAATCCGCCAGGAACCGTTCGAGCCAACCCACCGATTCAGCATCCAGGTGGTTCGTAGGCTCATCCAGGAGGAGCATGTCGGGCGCTTGGAGGAGCACACGGCAGAGGGCCACCCTACGTCGCTCACCGCCGGACAAGGTTGTCACGTCGGCTTCCCCTGGCGGGACGCGGAGGGCGTCCATGGCCATCTCGACTCTCCGGTCCAGATCCCACGCACCAGCAGCCTCGATTCGGTCCTGGAGTTTTGCCTGTTCCTCGATGAGGGCATTCATCTCCTCATCCGTGGACACATCGGCGAAGGCCATGCTCACCTCTTCGAACCGAACCAGGAGGTCTCGAATCTCTTTCACGCCGAGTTCCACATTGCCCCGGACATCGAGGGAGGAATCGGGCTCCGGCTCCTGGGGAAGGAACCCGATCCTCGTGCCCTTGGCCGCCCAAGCTTCCCCGAGAATGTCGGTGTCCAACCCCGCCATGATCCTCAGAAGTGAACTCTTTCCCGATCCGTTCGGTCCCACCACACCGATCTTTGCTCCGGGAAAAAAGGACAGACTGATGTTCTTCAGGATCTCCCTCTTCGGCGGGACGATCTTGGAGAGACGGTACATGTGGTAGATGAACTTCTGCTCAGTCATGGGATCCCTGAGTAGATTGCTGGCCGTGAGGAGACGCTAGAGAATCTAACGCCAGGCCCGAGCTTGAGGAGGGATGGGTGACCTTCCCAGTCGAAGCTCGTCTCGAGAAAAAAGAAGGGCTGACCCTTCGGTCAGCCCCATTTCTCTCAGGCCAAAACCTCGGCCTTTTCACCCGCCCGAACCGGGCGGCAAGGTCAGTGAGCTCAGGAGAAGCCTGAGTGCCCACAGCCCCCTCCTCCAGCCGGGGGAGCGCTCGAGGTGGTTCGGGAGCCAACCAGAACGCCCACCGAAGTGAAGCTCCGTTCTGCGTTTTCGGAACCGCACTCTGGACAGGCGGGGGTGTTCCCCTCGGAGTATTCTGACATGGACATGCTGACCAAAAAAGCATGGTCGCAGTCGGGGCATCGGTAATCGTATCTGGGCATGTCGAGCTAGCCAGGTTCGTTGATGATGGAAACCGCTCTCTCTATCAAATATCAACCAACCCAGGGCTGGAATCCACCCTTCTCCTACTTCTTTCTGGCCTTTTCGTAGGTCTCGATGAACTCCTCCACCGAATGAGCCCCAGCGACCTTCCCAATCACGTCGAGCGGCAGGTTCTCCAGCTTCCGAAACCGAATGCATGACTTCCCCATGTCCAGCTTCTTTTCAGCCTTCTCGAACTCCGACTTTAGCCAGCGCTCCGAGAGGGGATCCATATATACGCCCGATGAATACACCGCATAGTGATTCTTCTGGGCGGCCAGAGCCATGTAGAGGAGCGGTTGCTTGTTGTACGTGTCAGGATGCCGGTCCAGGGGAACCTCGTAAGCGATCATCCCCCAGTTCATGGTCTCCTGGTATCCCTTCGGCAGGTTCTTCAGGATCACCTCCCTGACCCGGGAGATGACCTCTCTCCGATCCTCGGAAAGTTCTCCCAGGTACTCTTCCACCGTGCTGGCCTTGCTGCTCGCCATGCTCAGACCTCCGGATTGTTCTGAAACGAATCGATCCAGGGGTGGCTACCCGCCCTGGAAAGCCCTTGTACGTCGATCCTCATTCTCCGTTCCACTCCTTGCGGACTTCTTGTTCAGTGCCAGGAGTCACCGAACCGAATCAGGGCCATGGCAGGGAAGGCATCAACGAGAGCATGTAGGACGACACATACAAGTAGGTTCTTTCTGGTATACAGGTAGAGCCCGCCGAAGATCAGGCCGGCCGGGATTCCCTGCCCCAGGGAAGCACCCCACGCGGCACTCCAGTCCCCGGCCGACGGCCAGTTGGGGTTGAAGTAGGCGTAAGGCAGGTGATAAAGGCCAAAGAGAAAGGAGGTAACAACCAGGCTCAAAGCCTTGGAGTTGAAGAGGGCTTCCAGTCGGGTTTGCAGGAAACCCCTGAAGAAGAACTCTTCGGTGAACCCGGCGAGGAAGAGCAGTAGCACAAAGGCCAGAGGGAGGAGATAGACGGCCCTCCCCGTCCTGAACGCATCCAGAGACGCTGCCCCGCTCCGGCTCAGGAACAGCTGAACCATCCCGAGTACGACGCCGACTCCCAGGGCAACCAACCAGCCCCGCCCGAGGTTTTCCCGGCTGAGGCCAAAGCTCGCCAAAACGGACCCCAATCCGGACCCTCCGGCCTCACGACGAAGCCAGAGGACAAGGAGGGTCGGAAGGGCAACCAGGCTGACCCAATGGAGGAGTTCGTTCTCTTGTCGCCAAAACAGGTAGATCAGATAGACAGAAAAAAACGCCGGGGCCGCCCATTGCTCCTGGGGGCTGATGGGAACCATACCCTCGCCCACCTGCACGCTCCGCGTTGAACGGAGATCAACCTTGGAGTCTTCCACTAGAACAACCTCATTCCGGGTCTTACGTTTCCACCCGTGAAAAATACGGAAAGCCGGCCATCCGGATACTGGGACCTTGCTCGAACCTTCCTCAGGATCTCTCTCCTGGGGTTCGGGGGTCCGAACGCCCATCTCGCTCTCATGTTGGACGATGTGGTAGATCGGCAAGGGTGGATCACCCGGGAGCATTTCCTTCACCTCGTGGCCGCCACCAACCTTCTTCCGGGGCCGAATTCTTCAGAAGTCGCCATACACATTGGCTATACGCAGAGGGGATGGCGGGGAGCCTTCACCACCGGGATCGCGTTCCTCCTCCCCACGCTGGTGTTGGTCACGCTTTTCTCCGCCCTCTACTTCAGATTCGGGACCCTGCCGGCCGTCGAGGGGCTCTTTTGGGGGTTGAAGCCCGCAATTCTCGCAGTGATCCTGGCCGCAGGATGGAAACTGGGGAAGGCATCCCTCGGTTTCCCGGAAAACCTAAGTCCGCTACTAGGTGCTCTAGCCGTGGGCGGTTTGCTCGCGTCTTTCTTCTATGATCGTCTCGAGGTCCCTGCCATGGTGGTGGGGGGCCTCATCACCTGGGCGCTGTTCCGGAGTCGTCCGGGTGGCGGTAGCTCAGAGAGGAGCGTCCCTCGGGGAAGCCGACCCGAATCCCGACCCGATCACCCCGAGTCTCGAGGGGAGCACCCGGACGGGGGGATGAAGCTATCCTCCTGGATTCCCCCCATCGCCGCTCCCGTCGCCGTAGTCTCCGGTCTACTCCCGGCCGCGGGATCGCTGGGCCACCTCTTCCTCTTCATGTGCGGGGCAGGAGCAGTCCTTTTCGGCGGCGGGTACATGCTGGTGGCCCTCCTGGAGCCCTTTGTGGTGGGAAGCTTCGGTTGGGTCACGGCCGACCAGTTCCTGGACGGCATCGCCCTCACACAAGCCGTACCCGGGCCCATTGTCACATTGGTGGCTTTTGTTGGGTTTGCCGTTGCGGGGGTTCCCGGAGCCGTGGTTGCCACTGTCGGGATCTATCTGCCTAGCTTCGCGGCGGTCCTGCTGGTGGCGCCTCACCTTGAGAGGTGGCGCCAGCTCGACGGGTTTCGCGCGGCGTTAAAGGGAGTAAATGCGGTCGTGGCCGGCGCCATCTTGGGTGTCGGTCTTACCCTCCTCCCTTCGGGGCTCCCCGACTACTGGGCTGCGGGCATCTTCCTTCTGGCATTGGTGGGGCTCGTTCGGTTCAAGGCCCCGGCGGTTTGGATCGTGGCCGGTGGACTCGTCCTCGGCGGGGTGCGGCTGGCCCTAATCGGCTGACCGCACCCCTGCCTCCACCAACACCTTTCCGCGATCCAAGGCCCTCTGAAGCGAGAGGAAGAACACCACCAGAAGGAGGGGGGAAGCCAGGATGGCAATGAGCAGGACCATGATCATGATCCCCTGGGCTTCTTCACCCAGGGCGCCCCGATAGGCGCTGAGCTGGATCAGGAGGAAGAGTACGAGGATCTCCGTTTGGACCAACGCGATCCCCGGAATCAAGAACCATGACCATGGGTTCTATTGAGCCCACGAATCCGGTTGGCCGTCCAACGCAAAATGAGTCGGAACCTGATCCGGGAGGCGGGGCCAAGCCCAAACCGCAAACCCCACCAACCCGGTCATCAGAATGGCGTTCAATCGGTCGAAGAAGGCTTTCATCCAACACGATCCTTCACGCCTGCGCCTCCCCGGGCTCCCCTCGTCCCTCCGAACACATCAACTACCCCCGCCGGAGATCGCCTTCGTCACGGGATAACGAATGAGTGTCAGATACTCGTCCGGGTTTCCCGCGAACAGGAAGCCCGGCCCCTTCAGGTATTCCTCCTCGTGCTGGCCGCTGATTTGATAGCCCTGGGAACGAAGAAAACCATGGAGAGAGTCGACTGTGGAGACCTCCGCGTCCCAACGGCCGACGTGCAGGATCTGGGCGACCTCCCCGTACTCCCACGTGGTCAACTCGACCTCGAGGGCCCCGTCTTTGGCGTTTTCCGGGAGACTGTTCACGGTCTCGGGCACCGGCATTCCGTAAAGGCCCTCCCAATCCTCCTTGGGGATGTCGGCTTGGAC
>JABDNZ010000360.1 GCA_013043565.1 Gemmatimonadota bacterium
CTCAAGCGGCTGAAATCGGGCTCCCATCTTGGAAAGGGGGTCCGTGATCCGCGCCATCGGTCGTTTTCGCAAAGATGCATCCCCGGTGACGACTGCTTCCACCGGCTGCCCTGCGAGCACGCCAAGCAGTAGCCGAGCGCCCGTGCCACTGTTTTCCAAATCCAGCGGACGTGAGGGAGTGACGAGGCCCCGAAGGCCAAGACCTTGAAAGGTCAGCTCCGAGCCCGCCGTCACCAGATCCGGGATGGGGGATCCCAGACCACGAAGGGCCTCGGCGGTGGATGCCGGATCTCCTTCGGCGAGCAGACCCCGGATTCGGCTCGTGCCGGTGGAAAGAGTGGCCATGATCAGAGCCCGTTGGGAGATGGACTTGTCCCCCGGCACCCTTAGTTCCATCGGGTCCTCTTGAACCAGTCCTGGGTCCTGGCCATGAGTCTCTGAAGCTCCTCTCCCCTTCCCTCTTCAACCAGCCCTCGGATCTCCGCAAGCCACCGCTCCAACGAGGCCAGGCCATCCCGAAGGTCACTGGGGGAGTGGGCCAGGAGATCCATCCACATCTCCGGACTACTTCCGGCAAGGCGTGTCATGTCTTTCCCGCCGGGCCCCAGGTCATCTCGGGATACGTCTTTTTCCTCGAGAGCCAGGGCAAGGGCGTTGGCCGCCAACTGAGGGAGATGGCTGACGACGGCCATCAGCGCGTCGTGGCCCTCGGCCTGAGTCGAAACCCCTTCGGCCCCCAATGCCCTCCAGAAACCTCTGATTACCTCGACGGTAGCGGGCTCGGCCTCCCCTGCGACGACCCAAACAGTCGAACCCGTGAAGAGTCCCTCCCGGGAGGCATCCAACCCCGTCCCTTCACCTCCACACAGGGGATGGCTCCCGACGAACCGGCGCTGAAGGCCAAGCTCCTTGGCTTTCTCCATCACGGGCCCCTTAAGGCTCACCACGTCCGTGATGACCGTGCCCGGATCCAAGCGGTCACGGTGCTCCTCGAGGAGGACCAGGGTTGTGTTCAGTGGAGTGCAATAGACGACCAGATCCAGGCCTGAAAAGAAAGACTCGGGCTTCGATTCCCCTTCCGCGATGATACCCATCCTCATGGCTCGCTCTATGTCATGAGGCTCCTTCGAGAGTCCCACGACCGACGGGGGGTCCGGCAGGGTCCGGAGGGACCGGGCCAGGGAACCACCCATCAGGCCCAGACCGACGATCCCAATTCGAGAGAAGGGGAAGGGTGCGGAGGTCATGGAACAGGAACGGGATCGGGTTCGAAGACGTAGATCAATGGCACACGGCTCAGGACCGGATCTCCGCCTGCCCACGAGAGGAAGAGAGATTGACGATCCTCATGGTCCTCCAGGCCTCGAAAGGGCACGGTCAGATAGAGGAGTCCCCGGAAGCTCCTGTATCCGGGCCGGCCGACCAGGCGTACCGCCACGTCACCGCCGAACGCCATCTCGGCGAAAGCTCGGGCTCGCCATTGGGCCGACCTGAGTTCCCAAGCTCGAGCCTCCACAAGCCGATCCAGGAAGGGATCGATGTGCTCGGAGGTCTCGGGATCGGGACTCTGCCCGGCCGGCGACGGGGTCCACCAATCGTCCATGATCTATCCTCGCCCAGGCCCATCACCGGAGGGAACCTCTTCATCCAGGGACTTTGGGTACCCCAACTCGATACTCAGGCCATCATGGGCCACCGAGGTCTCGGGGAAAACCGATTTCGCCTCTTCCGCCAGGGGCCCCGGATCTTCGGAGTACCTCGCCGAGACGTGGGTCAAAACCAGCCGGCGTACCCCGGCCTTCCTCGCGACCTCGGCCGCGCCTCTGGCTGTGGAATGGAAGGTTTCATGAGCCCGCTCGGATTCGTCCTCCAGGAAGGTCGCCTCGTGTACCAGCAGATCGGCTCCCTTGGCCATCCCGACCGTCTCCGGGCTTGGGCGGGTATCACCCGTATAAACCACCAAACGCCCCGGCCTGGGATCTCCGACGACTTCCTCCGGCCGAATGATCCTTCCGTCCACCTCCACCGGATCCCCTCGATGAAGCTGCCCGAAAAGTCGGCCTTCGGGGATACCCAATGCCCTTGCCCGGTCGACGTCGAACCGGCCAAGTCGGGGATGCTCTCGCAGGGCAAAACCCAACGCCGAGGTCCCGTGGCGGACTTGGAAGGCGATGATGTCGTAGTCACCCAAAGGCACCTGGCCCCCCGGTTCCAGCTCCTGGACCGGGACCGGGAAAGGAAGGCGCTCCACCCCGATATGGACGGCGGTCTCGAGGACCTCGCCTGCCCCGGGTGGGCCATAAATGGGGAGAGGGTCTTCTCTGCCCTGGAGCCCCATGGTACGGAGGAGTCCCACGATGCCCAGGAAGTGGTCCGCATGGAGGTGGGTGATGAAGATGGCTTGGACGCCGAATCCGGTCCCGTACCTCATCATCTGGCGCTGGGTCCCCTCCCCGCAGTCGAAAAGCATCAGGTCCCCTTCTCGCTGCACGCACAATCCGCTGACGTTCCGACCCACGGTGGGTCTGGAGGCTGCGGTACCGAGAAAGGTGATCCGAATCATTGGCTTCGGGTTTCAGGACAGTGAAAAACGTGCCTAGGGGTCCGGCTTTGCCTTCGGGAAACTAGCGCGTCAGGGCGTCCGATCAAACGGGGGAAGCCTCCTGATGTAGGGTCTTGACCGGGGCCGAGACCGAGGCAAGATGGGGCCTGGGCGGGAAGGCTACCAGATTCGGAGCTGGATCCGAAGAGTCCTGCCGGGTTGGGGAAGCCCACACTGGTCGAACACGACCCCATCGGTAAGGTTATCGACGTTCAAAACTGCCTCGGTACGGGAGAACCAACGGCCGAGTGAGCCAAACAGCCGGCTTAAACTCAGGTCCAGATGCCGGCTGGAAGCGAAAGGCTCCAACCCGCCGACCTCCGGATTCTCGCAGAACTGGCGCGCCATGAATCGTCCAGTAAGGCCTCCTTCGAGGCCCTGGGGCAGGCGGACCCGAGCGGAAACCTTCCCAGCCACGGCCGGTTCGTATTCCAGTCGCCCTTCCCCGCCGTCGGGGGTGATGCCTCGGGCCCTTTGAACGGTCAGATCCCCGCTCCAGCCGAGCCAACCGGCCCGGCCCGATGCCAAGACTTCGATCCCCCTGCTTCGAACCTCGAATTGATTGACCCGTTGGTATTTATTCCCCTCTTCCGTAGAAACCGAAGACCTGACGATTCCGTCGGACAAGACCTGGTAAAAACCGACCGCCTGGAGCTCCATTTCCTTGCCCATCAGGGTAAACCCGAGCTCCCCGCCCGTGAGGACTTCCGGCTTCAGGTCCGGATTCGGGAGGAACCTTCCCAGCGCCCCCGAATAAAGCTCTCGCAATGCGGGGAAGCGGGTCCTTCTCCCCACCGAGCCATGGACAAGGAGATCGCCCCGTCCCGCGAAAGTGGTGAACCCGAGCCTCCCGCCCCAGGCCCAAAGGGCCTCGAGGGGAGGTTTGTCCCCGGATTTGGGCGTATCGGCCCCGTCTACGGCGAGCCCCACCGAAAAGCGGGTCGGGCGGGAGCCCTCGGAGGAAGGATCCCCTAAAAGCTGCCACTCCCCCTCGAGGCCAAGGCTCCAAAGTCGCTGTCGGTATTCCTCTTTTCCATCACCTTCCTGGACCTCGTCGTGGTTGACATCCGCGTACGTGAGGGCACTTCTGAGCTCACCCTTGGTTCCGAGAGAGTGGTCACCCAGCATTCGGACCGTGACCGTCCGATCGTCGGATCTCTCGCCGCCGACGATCTCTCGGAATTCCGGGGTGGCATACTGGTCGATCTCCTGGGATCCAAAGTCCAGACCCACGCTGGTTTCCAGGTCCCCCTCTCCCCAGGGCGTTGGCCTCTGCCCCGTCCCTGCGGAGAAGGCGGTGATGAGCCGCTTCCGGGAGGGGTATCGCCAGAGCCTCGGGTCGAAAACGTGGGCTTCAGGCGCCACGCCTCTTTCCTCGGAGAACCCCGACGAGCTGAGGCTCATCCAAAGGCCTTCCTCGGATCGGTACCGAGCCGAGGGAACCCGTCATAGCGCCGGGAATCGGTATTGAGGCGAACATCCCCGTCACCCGTGAGGAGGGAGGGGTCCAACCCTTCCTGCCTCACTGCATCCCCCGGCAGAACAACTCCATCTCCTCCCTGATGCCCGGCTCCGGCCCGAAGAACCCAGCTGCCCCCGTCCGTGGGCAAGAGCGCTCCCCCGGTGGCCGATAAAGTCCGGGCCCCCGTCTGGTCCACCCCCAGGTCCAGCTGGAAGGATCTAGGGGCGCTCTGGCGTTCGGCGCCTCTCGCGACGTCG
>JABDNZ010000363.1 GCA_013043565.1 Gemmatimonadota bacterium
GGTCAAGGTGGCCCTCGAGGGCCACCGGACCGTCCGTCGGCACGATTGGATGTAGCCCCACCCAAGCTGTCCTATTCTCCCGCCTGGAGCAGCTGGCGAAACTCACTCTTTAGTTTCAATCTTCACCAACTCGATGTCGAAGGTGAGGTCTTTTCCGGCCAGGGGGTGGTTGCCGTCCATCTTCACGAACTCCGCGTCCGAGAGAAGGACCACAACGTCCATCTGTCGCCCATCTTTTGTCTCCAACCGAAGCATCTCACCTTCTTGGGGATCGTAACCCGGAGGGAGGTTCTCCCGGGGCGCCGTGAACACCAGCTGCTCCAGGCGGGGCCCATACGCCTCATCGGAAGGGATTCTGACTGTCTTCTTCTCACCCACCTGCATCCCGGTCACGGCGCTCTCGAGTCCCGGCACCACCTGTCCCTTGCCGAGTTGGAACGTCAGAGGATCCAGTCCGTCAGAGGTATCGAAGACTGAAGCGTCATCGAACTTCCCGGTGTAGTGGATGTGCACGAAGTCGCCGCTTTTCGCCTGAGCCATTCTTCACACTTTCATAAGAAAAGACCGGCGGGCTGAAAGAGCCGATCCTTCAGCCCACCGGTCTGTTGGCATCCTCGGTCCCAGCCCCTTACACCGGGTACCGGTTTTGGTTCTTGTTACTCCCCTTCGGTCACCCTCTTGGCGGCACCCCGGAGAACGTCCTGGATATCGACGCCCACCGCGGCCGAGATGGCCTCGACGGTACCCAAGGCGCCGTGGACTCTCTGATTGACGGCATTGCTCACGCCCTCCCCACCGCCACTGTCCAGCACCACGACCCTGTCGATGTCCATGCCTTCCACGGCGGCCACGGAGGTCTCCAGGAGTTGCGGCAGTTTTTCCGCCAGGAGCACCGCGAATGCCTCATCTCCACCACTCCGAACCTGTTCGTAGAGCATCCGCAGGGCTTCAGCGCTCGCTCGGCCCCGTTCCAGAATGGGGGCCGCCTCTCCTTCTGCCCTGACCTTGGCGGCAACCCTCTCGGCGTTGGCCGGCTCTACCACATCGGCCTGAAGGCGAAGCTTCTCCCGTTCCACCCTTCGGCTCTCCAGTGCTTTCTGGGCCTCGACCTCCGATTCCTGGGCCTTAACAAGGGCGGTCCTCTCAACGATCTGAGCCTCCCGATCCAACTCGGCCTTCCTCACCCGGAGTAGGTTCTGGGCCTCTGCGATGGTGACGTCTGCTTCAGCCTCCTTCACCTCGGCCACCTGCCGAGCCGAGGCCTGGCGCTGCCGGGTCTCCGCGGCGGCATCGGCCTCAGCGATCTCGGCATCCCGAACGGCCTCGGCAGCTTTCTTCCGTCCGATGGCCTCGAGGTAGCCCCGCTCGTCACTCACGTTCTGGATCTTCAGCACGTCCAGGTGATAGCCCAGGGAGGCCAGGTCTTCACCGGCGTCCTCGGCGAGGGCTGCAGCGAAACCGAGGCGGTCTTCGTTCACCTCCTCTGGCGTCAGGGTGGCCAGGACGCCACGGAGGTTCCCCATGAGGGTGTCTTTTGCCAGGTCCCTGATCTCATCCTCGGTCTTCCCGAGGATCCGTTCCACCGCGTTGTTGAAAACCGTCTCCGGTTCCGACGCGATCTTTACGTTGGCGATAGCTTCGATGTTCAGGGGGATATTCCCCTTCGAGAAGGCGTTCGTGACCGAAATCTCGATCGGGAAGGTCTCGAGGGACGTGTATTGGACCGTTTCGATGATAGGCACGCGGAGGGTCCGTCCACCGATGACCGACCGGTAACCGACCTGTTCTCCATTGGGGAGCTTCCGGTTCCGTCCCGTCAGGACCGCCGCCATGTTCGGGGGCACAATGACAATGAGAGACTTGATGGTGAGAACAGCCACCACAATGACGACAAGGAGGGTGAAGCCAAGCGCTATCGCGCCAGCCACCATATCTTCGGTTCCCATTTGGGCCTCCGTATGTGATTACCTTCGACCTTCTGTACCTCAGCCGCCCCGGCTGGTCCGGGCACGGCTTCCATATCACTACGAACCGAGCAGCATGTCTTCATCAATGGGGGCCACCTGGGCCACCCCCTTTTCCATTTCAACGACAAAGACGGACTCCCAGGTGGAAGGGTCGCCTCCCGCAGAGGGATGGGGCAGCGCCCGCAGTTCCACCCGCCTCCCACCCCGGACCACAACTACCCGCCCCGGGATCTCCGGTCGAATCGGGAGTGTGACGCGCCCTTGAACCCCGGCGTAGGACGCCTCCGCCTGAAGCATCCCTGATTCAGAGCGTCTTACGTACCCGAAGGCGGCATTGATGAGAGCGCCTGAGGTGAAGCCGGAAAAGACGGCGAAACCAGCCGTAATAAGGGGGTTTCCGCTCCATACATAGGTCAGCAGAGTACCGACCGAGCCAAAACCGAAGAGGGAATAGAAGAGGGTCCTGATCGAAAAGATCTTGGTTGCGAAGCTTCCGGCGTCGGCATCAAGTTGGGCGTGGGCAGCGTCTACGTCGAGATGACCAGCATCCAGCTCCAGCCCCCCGGCATCCAGGTCGAGTCCACCGGCATCCAAGTCCAACCCACCGGCGTCCAGGTCCAACCCACCGGCGTCGATGTCGATCCCCCCAGCATCCAACTCCAGATTCCCGTCGAACCCACCGAGATCCCCGTCCAGGTCCACGTCCCCGTGTCCCCCCAGGAGATCCCCAAGGACGGACATGGCCAAAAACCCACCCCCAAGGATCAGGGAAAAGACATAAAGGGCAACCATCCAGCCTCCTCACATAAAGTCGGTATGAACCCTCGACATCTGGGATGCAGTTGGTCCTCACCTCATCCAAGTTACGGCATCGGCTATGTGGAGCTTCAGTGGAAGATCGCTCCAAAAGGGCCATGGCGACAGAGAAAGTTCCGGGGTTCCACCACCGCCAACTCCTGGGAAAGGCAAGATTGGGATGGGCCCCACGAAGTGCCTTTCCTGTCAGGCTGAAGCCATTCGAGGATTGGGCTCGGAGCCACGCCCCGGCTTCGGGGAGAATGGAAAAAAAACCGCATGGACCCTGTAGAGAGTCCCGCGGCAGATGGAATTGGTTACTGGAGGTAGGGGCCTTACTGGGGACCCTAAAGTTTCGACGAATCCCTTTGAGCTGTCTGCTGCTTGATCTTGTACTTCAAGATGGCGATCTGAGTTCTGCCGGTGACGGTATGAGGAGCTACCCGCCCGCACAGTCCAATCCCGTCCTCCGGCACACAGAGGCCATGACACCAAAGTGAATGGCTCTTTGTAAGAGGGCACCCCAATACCGTGTACTCCGGTACCTTCTTTTTCTCCCGCTTTACTACCCGGCGCTTTGCCATCTATTGAAACGACTTTCTTTTAACCGGACTAACCAATCAATAACTATTCTTGTTATTTATAATACCCAAAACCCCTCGAAAGTTCACGGCCCGGACCCCTTATTCTCCAGCGCCATCTCCCCTCTCCCCATAGTGTTTCGGTCCGAAATCATCCATGATCTCCAACGGAGCCCGTCCCGCCTTCAATGCGTCCGCCATATACTTCATCGCACCAGAAGTATGGGTGAAAAAAGCCTTGTAACCCGCACATAGCCAGTTAAGACCCTCCTCCCCGCCTGGTGCTCTCAGAATTCGGTTTTTGGGACAACCCCCATTGCAGAGGAAACGAACGTCGCAGGAGAGACAGTATGCCGGGAGAGTATCCCTCTTAGCCGCCCCGAATCCTTGCTGCGCCTCTGAGGTCACCAGAACCGGCAGCGAATCACGACGAACGTTACCCAGCAGGTAGCGAGGCTCGACGTAGTGGTCGCAAGAATAG
>JABDNZ010000375.1 GCA_013043565.1 Gemmatimonadota bacterium
GGACGGGGCTGGTCATCTCAAGATATGGTCGAATATTTTCCATCCGGACCCGTCCCGCCAGACTATACGGGTGGGAAAGAACCTCCTTTCGAAGCCAAGTGGAAAAATGAACCGGGACATCGAAGTCATTCAGGAGAAAATCCAGCAGGAGAGCGAATTCCTTCCTCGCCTTCTTGAAGAGGTAGGCCGGGTGATCGTGGGACAGGACTCCATGGTGGAAGGACTGCTCATCGGTCTCCTCTCCGACGGCCATGTCCTCATGGAGGGCGTACCAGGTCTGGCAAAGACCCTGACGGTCAGGACGCTGGCCCGGGCGGTGGACACCAACTTCAGAAGGCTCCAGTTCACCCCGGACCTGCTTCCGGCCGACCTCATAGGCACCCTGGTTTTTGATCCGAAAGAACAGGAGTTCAAAACGAAGAAGGGGCCCATTTTCGCTAACATCATCCTGGCGGACGAGATCAACCGGTCCCCGGCCAAGGTCCAGTCGGCCCTCCTGGAGGCCATGCAAGAAAGAACCGTCACCATCGGGGAGAACACCTTCGCCCTCGATATTCCGTTCCTCGTCTTGGCGACTCAGAACCCGATCGAACAGGAAGGAACCTACCCCCTGCCTGAAGCCCAGGTCGATCGTTTCATGCTCAAACTCTCGGTAGGGTATCCGGACCGGGAAGAAGAGCTTCAGATCATGCGACGGATGGCCACCGGGCCCGAGATCGAGGTGGAACCCGTGGTGAAGGTCGACGAGATTCTCGGCGCCCGGAAGGCCGTCGAAATGATCTACCTCGACCAACAGGTCGAGCAGTACATCGTCGACCTCGTCCTGGCTACCCGTGACCCGGAAGCGTACGGGCTTACCGATCTTCAAGGCCTCATCGCATACGGAGCCTCCCCTCGGGCCTCCATCTACCTGGCCAAAACCGCCCGGTCCCACGCTTTCCTGAGACGCCGTGGGTACGTAACGCCCGATGATGTCCGGGCCATGGCTATGGACGTGCTCCGCCATCGGGTGCTCCTGACCTACGAGGCCGAGGCGGAAGAGGTCACCTCGGAGGACGTGGTGGGCCAGATTCTCAACAGTGTGGAAGTCCCCTAGGGGATCGGGAGAAGAAGGATGGTGCCGCGGGAGATCCTCAAGAAGGTTCGCTTCATCGAGATCTCGACCAGGGGTCTGGTCAACGAAGTCTTCTCGGGGGAATACCATTCGGCCTTCAAAGGCAGGGGAATGACCTTCTCGGAGGTGAGGGAATATCAGTATGGAGACGATATCCGAAACATCGACTGGAATGTAACGGCCCGGACCGGATCGCCCTTTGTGAAGGTATTTGAGGAGGAGCGAGAGCTCACCGTCATGCTCGTGGTGGACGTGAGCGCATCCGGGAACTTCGGGACAAAAGAGCGCCTCAAGGGTGAGTTGGCTGTTGAACTCAGCGCGGTGCTCGCATTCAGCGCGATAAAAAACAATGACAAGATTGGGCTGATCCTCTTCAGTGACCGGATTGAAAAGTTCGTGCCGCCGCGAAAAGGTAGGCGCCACGTGCTTCGGGTCCTCAGAGAGCTGCTTTACCACCGGCCGGAAGGTCGGGGCACGGACATATCCGGAGCCCTGGATTATCTGTCCCGTGTCGTCTCTCGCCGGGCGGTCGTATTTCTCGTCTCCGATTTCATGGGCAAAAACTTCTTCCGGCCTCTGTCGGTAGCAGGAAAAAGGCACGACTTGATCGCCGTGCGGATGAGGGATGCTCGTGAGGCCGACCTGCCACACGTGGGCTTCCTGGAGATGGAGGATCCAGAGACCGGAGAGCGCTTGGTGGTGAACACCTCGAACAAGGGGTTCCTCGAGTCGTTTCGCGCCCGTGTGAGGAAAACTCGAGAGGAACTGGACAAGGACTTCGTCCGGTGCAAGGTGGATGTCATCGATATCGAGACGGGTAGGCCCTATGTGGAGCCCCTCATGCGTTTCTTCCAAAAACGGATGCGCCGATTCCGATGAGGGTGATCGCTGGCTTCCTGGCTTTCCTTCTCCTGGCAATGGCCCAGCTTTCGGCCCAGGAGCCCCGGCTCCAGGTGTCCGTGGACACCTCGGTCGTATCCGTCGGGGACCGGATCAAGCTCACCGTGTCGGTGGACCACCATCCCGGCGCCCGATTGGCCTGGCCGGATTCCCTGGCCCTGACTCCCTTCGAGGTGCTGGGGGCTGAGGTACCTCCGCCGGTCTCCCAGGGAGAAACCACTCGGTCTTCCATGGTCCTGGTCCTGGCCGCCTTCGAGTTGGGAGACCTGGAGATCCCGAGCTTCGAGATCCAGGTAACCGATCCTGAAGGCGAGGTCACCACACTCTCGACGTCCCGATACGGGATCCAGGTCCTGACCGTGGGCCTGGATGACGGCGGGGACATCAGGGAAATCCGAGGGCCCATGGGAATTCCCGCGGATATCCTGTCTTTCCTCCTCTTATTCCTCGCCGTCGCGGCGGCGGCCATCCTGGCCAGAATCGTGTACCGGAGAGTGCGGAAGTCGGAGCCGGAACACAGGAACACGGAACCCGCAGCTCCCTGGAGACCCCCTCATGAGGTCGCTCTGGAGGAACTCGAGCGTCTGGAGAGGTCGCCACTCCTGAAACAGGGAGAGGTGAAGAAATACCACATCGAGGTGTCTGATAT
>JABDNZ010000378.1 GCA_013043565.1 Gemmatimonadota bacterium
GGTCAACTCCGTGAGCTGGTTGGGGAGGACGAGGCGCTGTCGGCGGTGGAGACGGCGTTCCGGGCCCTGGCCGAGGGTCGAGCGGTTCAGCCGCCACCCATGGGGCTGGATTTGGACGAAGTCCGAGGGGAGGTGCATGTAAAAGGGGCATATCTCCACGGGGAACCCGTGTTTGCCATCAAGTGCGCATCGGGGTTCTACAACAATGCCGAGCTGGGCCTGCCCGTCGGGGCCGGGTTGGTGCTGGTGTTCGACGCCACTACCGGTTTCCCTTTGGCCCTCCTTCAGGACAACGCCTACCTGACCGAGATCCGGACCGGCGGTGCCGGAGCGTTGGCGGTCCGCCTCCTTGCTCCGGAACGGCCGCTCAAGACGGCGGTCATCGGCGCCGGGTCCCAGGCGCGATATCAGCTCCGGGCGATCCGTCGGGTAAGGGAGATTCAGGAGCTCCGGGCCTGGAGCCCGATTCCGGAGGAACTCGCCTCCTACGTCCAGGAAATGGGATCCACGCTCGGGGTTCCGGTGTCCGGTGCGGGCACCCCCGGGGACGCGGTGCAGGGGGCCGACCTGGTGGTTACCGTCACCCCGGCCCGGGAACCCCTCCTCGAGCTGGGATGGCTGGCGAAGGGGGCCACCGTGGTGGCGGTGGGCTCCGACGGTCCGGAGAAACAGGAACTGGCCCCGGAAATCCTGGCACCACCGGCCAAGGTGGTGGTGGACTCCCGTGCCCAGTGCCTCGGTTTGGGGGAAACCCACCACGCCGTGAAGGCGGGGGTGCTCCGCACGGAAGACATCCACGGCGAACTGGGGGAGGTCCTCCTGGGACTGCGGCCGGGTCGGGAAGGCGACGAGTTGATCGTTTGTGATCTTACCGGCGTCGGCGCCCAGGATGCGGCCATGGCCGGAGTGGTCTGGGGCCTTCTCGGCTAGGCGAGTTCCATTCGGAACTCGGGCGCCGGATTGGACCGGATCTAACGGCTGTTGGGCTGCTGTCCAGATTACCCCTTGATCCTCGGGGCGGTTTGTTAGACCTTAAATGTCTGAATAACTCCAACTTAAAACTTATTTCAGTTTTCTTCGGAGACTGCCGGACCCGGCCGAGCCGCCGGGCCCCCTGCGTCTCGTCAAAAAAAGGAACAAAAATATGGTCCGGAAGATCATCACCTCCGCCGCTGTAGCCGTCAGCCTCATGCTCGGCGTACCGGCAGTCATGAACGCCCAAGAAGCCGCCCCGACGATGAACATCGTCGAGACGGCAGTCGACGCTGGTTACTTCAACACCCTCGTGGCCGCCGTGAAGGCTGCCGGGCTGGTAGAAACCCTTTCGGGTGACGGCCCCTTCACCGTGTTCGCGCCCACTGATGAAGCGTTCGCCGAGATCCCCGAGGATAAGCTGAATGCTCTGATCGCCGACAAAGAGGCTCTCACCGCCGTCCTCACGTATCACGTGGTTGCGGGCAAGGTCATGGCTGCGGACGTAGTGAACCTCAAGACCGCCGCGACCGTTAACGGTCAAAGCGTGGACATCAAGGTGATGGACGGGAAGGTCATGATCGACGGCGCAGAAGTCATCGCGGCCGACGTCCAGACCACCAACGGTGTCATCCACGTCATCAACAAGGTGATCCTCCCGGATATGTAGTCCAGACCGGAAGCACCTTGGTTAGAGGTAAGAAAAGGGGGGCCACCAGGACGGTGGCCCCTCTTTTTCATCGTCCTGTGGCGAACCTGGCGCTCGACCGAAGAGTTCCATATTCCTGACCCTCATGACCTCCAATGATCAAAACCCGATCCTCCGCTTCCTCGAGAAACAGGGCGTCCTCTTCCTCGACGGAGGGCTGGCGACCGCCCTGGAGGCCCGGGGGTGTGACCTGCTCGACGAGCTGTGGTCGGCAAAGGTGCTCGCAGAGGCCCCTGACCTCATCAGAGAGGTCCACCTCGACTACCTGCTGGCTGGAGCGGACTGCATCACTTCCGCTAGCTACCAGGCGACCCTCCCCGGGTTTCGAAATCGGGGGTTGGACGATGAAGCCGGAAGGAGCCTGTTGCGTCTTTCCTTGACCCTGGCCTTGGAGGCGCGGGAGGCGTTCTGGAGTGATCCGACCAGCCGGGGAGGACGACTCGAGCCCCTGGTGGCAGCCAGCATCGGGCCCTATGGGGCCTTTCTAGCCGACGGATCGGAGTACACGGGCGACTATGACATCTCCGATTCTGAGCTGCTTCGGTTCCATAGGGAGCGCTGGGACGTGTTGGCCGAAGGAGGGGCGGACCTTTTCGCCTGCGAGACGATCCCCACCCTGCGCGAAGCGGAGGTACTCCTTCGCCTGGTTGCCGAAACTCCGGGCCAATGGGCTTGGCTCAGCTTCTCCTGCCGGGACGGAAAACACCTCTGCGACGGAGGCCGGCTACGGGACGCCGTGCGAGTCTGCGGGGCGGAACCCAGGGTGGCGGCGGTCGGGGTCAATTGCACGGCCCCCGAGTACGTCGCATCCCTCATTGGGGAAGCCCGGATGGAAACCGACGGGCCGATCCTTGTCTATCCCAATTCCGGTGAAGAATACAATGCCGCCCGGAAGAAATGGCACTCAGACCGATCCTCGCAGCCTATGGCAGACGCGGCCGGAGAGTGGGTGTGGCGAGGCGCGTCGGGAGTCGGCGGCTGCTGCCGAGTGGGGCCCGGCGAAATCGCCCGAATCCGCCGAGCCCTCATGCCCTGACGGACGCCCGGCCCGGAGGTCGCTCAACCGTTTGGACCCCGGACCTGGCCAGTGCCGGAAGTCGGGGACAGCCCATGCCTCTACCGACCTGGGGGTTTTCCCGTTCCGATCAGGTGTGGAAGCCCCAGGATCATCACGGCACAGATCAGGACGGACACATGAAAAACCCGGGTCATCCCCCACAGTGCCGACACCCCAGCCATGACGGCTGGGCCCAGGGCCTGCCCCATCCGAATCACGGTTCCGTTCACCGACATGAAGATCGCCCGTTGTTCGGTGGGGGCTTGGTTTGCCAACAGGCTCAGAACGACTGGATAGTTGAGCCCCTGGCCGATGCCGAATAAGCCCACCGGGACCGCCGCCCACCAGTGACCGGGAAGGAGAGGGAGCACGAGGAACGAAATGGCGAAAAGGGCGAAAGCACCCGCCAACAATCTCTCCTGAGCTACGCGCCTGCTGAGGGCTCCGAGACGAGAGGCGGTGAGGGCCGTCGTGAGCGATCCGATGCTCATGATGGGACCGATGGCCAGGGCGGAGGAGCCGAACCGGGCCGAGAGGTGGAGGGGGATGAAGGTCATATAGGCGCCGTACAAGACGACGAACGACGCTAGAGTGGCCAGGTAGAGGCCCATGACCTTCCTTCGGTACATGTTCCGGACCGCCTGGGCCAGGTAGTCGGAAAACCCCCCTCGGTCCTTCGCCGGCGGCGTTTCCAACTTCAGAAGCACAGCCGCGGCCACGCCAAGCCCCAGAACCGGCAGCGCGAAAGGCACGTACCACCCAAAAACCGCAAGAGCTCCCCCCAGGGCGGGGTATACGGCCGAGCCGAGACTCAAGGTCGAGGCTTTGTAGCCCATGGCTTCGGCCAACTCGCGGCCCTTGTACAGATCACCGACAAGCGTGGCCGTCAGAGATCCGAGGGACGCCCCTCCCATTCCCTGAAAAAACCGGAAGACGAGGAGGAGCCGGAAGTCGCGGGCGAATGCGCAGGCAGTTCCGGCCACGGCGAACAGGACCAAGGCCGGGACCAAAACCTGTTTTCTTCCGAAGCGGTCCGCCAGGATGCCGAGGACCGGCATCAAGACGATACCCGGGAGGGCGTACGCGGTGATGAGAAGCCCCACCGCTTCAGGAGCGATCCCCAGCTCCACAGCCACCTGGGGGAAGACGGGCGTTATGGAGGAAACGCCGAGCACCACCATGAGGGTGATGCTGAAAATCACATGGAGGTTCGGGTCTCTCAGAAGAGTCCGGCTCTGGCTCATCCGATGTCCAGCAGAGACTTCGCCTTCTTCACCGCCTCCCCTGCATCTTCCGCGAACCCGTCCGCTCCGATCCTTTTTGCCCACCGTTGGGTCACCGGGGCCCCGCCCACCATGGTTTTGAACCGACCCTTGAGGCCCGCCCCGATCAACTCTTCCTCCAGCTGCTTTTGAGCCCCCATCGTGGTGGTGAGAAGGGCGCTCGTACCGATGATGTCGGCGTCGAACTTGTCCGCCTCGTCGATGAGCCTCGATACGGCAACGTCACGCCCTAGGTCCAGGACTTCGAACCCGTTGGCTTTGAGGAGAGAGACCACGATGGTCTTGCCGATGTCGTGTACGTCACCCTCCACCGTGGCGATGACGACCCGCCCCTGAGTTTTCTCCAGCTCGCTTGGAATCGCGGCGTTGATCAGCTCGGTAGCTCGTTCCATAGCGCTGGCCGACATGACCAACTCCGGGAGGAACAGCCTCCCCGATCCGAAGAGGTCTCCGACCTTGTTGATACCAGGGATGAAACCATTATCCATGAGCTGGAGGGGATCGATCCCCTGGGCCAGTCCTTCTTTGGCCACCTCCAGCGCCTCCAACCCATTTCCCGCGACTATCGCTTCCGTCGCACGCTCGAAGATCTCAGCGGACATGATCCGTTTCTTCCTCTGGCTCTCTGCCGCTCCTGCAGGCGGCCATCTGGGGACGGGGGCCGCCCCCTTCCACGTTAGGCGTGATACCCGGTCTGGGACCTGAACAGTTCCACGGAGTTGATCCGGATGCCGAGCAATTCTTGGATCTTCATCTTGGCCCGGATTCCCTTGGGACTTCCCGACACCGAGGTCACGATGCCCAGGCCCAGGTCCTCCCTGAGCTGGCGCATCACTTCCTCATCAGTCAGGTCGAGAATATCGATCCCGAGTTTCCCGGCCACGTATACTTTCGCTTCATTGATCTTCATTCTCCGCGTCATTTGCATCCAAGCCACCAGATCTCCGGCGGTTCTGATTCCACCCATCCCTGAAGTCATGATATGCGAAAGGTGCATCCCCAGAGGGTCGCCAACGCCAATCTAGAGGCCGTCGGCCTTGCCCAGTTCAACCAGGCTCTTGGAGACCCTGGACACGCTATCGATGGGAGGCTGTTCCATCATTGGAACACCCCCCACCCCCATCCCCACGTTCACATGGACTGGGATGTCGGATGCTTCGGTGGCCGCCTTCACGAAGGTGGTGGCCCGAGCCAGGTTCCAAGCTACCGACGCGTTGGTGTTGGTGTTTACCGCAACCCCG
>JABDNZ010000379.1 GCA_013043565.1 Gemmatimonadota bacterium
GAGCGGGGCTCATCTCTTTCCGTGGGTGAGCGGCAGCTCCTGTCCTTCGCCCGGGCACTGGCGTTCGATCCCAACATTCTGATCCTGGATGAAGCCACCAGCTCGGTTGACTCCGAGATCGAAGCACAGATCGAAGAGGCCACCAACGAGTTGATGAAGGGGAGGACCTCCCTGGTCATCGCCCATCGCCTATCAACGGTCCAGGGGGTGGATAGGATCCTCGTATTTCACCACGGGGAATTGCGTGAGATCGGGTCCCACCAGGAGCTCCTGAGCGAAGACGGCCTTTATGCCCGCCTGCACGAGCTTCAGTTCGCGCCGGCCCTCTGAGGGGGTCTGGTTCGGGTTCCTGATGGCAAGTCTAGTCCCGTCCCCCACCCGAGGTCGGTCTGGCCGGCCTCACGCCCCCGGTATCCGGGATGGGAATGGCCGGAAGAGTTCTGGAGGGTGACCGGCCCATCTCGGACGGAACAACGAGCCCCGGTAGCACCAGGGTGTCTTCCGGGACCGGAGTCGTTTCCGGCGGTCTTTCACCCAGAACCTCGAAACGCTTCGAGATTGGGACCACCTCACCGCCGACTCGCATGACGGGCTCCAACCAGGACGGCAACCCACCCTTTGGCATGAGAGCCGACTCGGTATAGCTACTGCCCGGGTTCCATAGAATCCACTCCATGACTCCTGCGTCGTAGGTCGCCTGGATCTGAGCCCTTACCTCCGGGGCGCCGTAGGCCGGCTGCCCCAACGAGAAGTCCTGAAGCCAGGGGCGAACCAGGCCGGCCCCCTCCACCAGGGCCGAGCGGGACATCGCATCCCGGAGAGCCTTTCGAACAATCTCGTACGGATAGGCGTTCGGAGTGGAATACCCGAAGCTTCCCGTCCAGTAGTGGGAGGGATAGACCATGGGAAGGACGACATCGACCTGATCGACCATGGACTCCCACAACTGGCCGATCCCCACGTCTTTCCGGTAGGAGGTCGTAACGCCAAAGACATCGGCTGTTACCAGAGCACCTTCCTTGGCCAAGGCCTCCCTGGAATAGCCCAGGAAAGCACGGACAGCCTGGGCCCGAGTTCGCCCGTCCGACCCCGGGAAGACGGCCCTCCCCAAAAAGGCCTCGGGGGAGTCGGGAAACCTCACGTAGTCCCACTGGATCTCCGGAAATCCGGCAGCGGCCACTTCTCTGGCCAGTGCCACGTGGTAATCCCAAACCCGGCGGTCGTGAAAATTGAGCCAGCGCACGCCGTCCTGGTCGAACCAAACCCCTCCCGCAGAGTCCTGGATCGCCAGATCGGGCCGGCCCTCCGAGAGAAGTGGGTCCTTCGCCACCACGATCCGGGCGATCGGGTAGATCCCGGCTTCTTTCAGTCGCTCCAGCATTCCCGGGAGGTCCCGGATGCGGATCTCTCCCGTGGCACCGATTGCGCGGGCCAACGAAACCTCGCTCGTGTGGCTGACAAACCCGGTGGCGTCCTTGATGTCGATGACGAAGGAGTTGACTTCGGTCCGCCGGGCCAGGGTAATGAGAGCTTCCCGCCGACGCGTGGATCCTGCCGCCCAGGCGTTCAAGTAGATTCCCCGAACGTGCTCCGGTCGGGGAAAGGCCTCGTTGGCTCGGGGCCCGGGCTCCTCCCCTTCCTGGTCGGTGGGTTCAGCCTCGAGAACAGAGTCGGGAAGCGGGAAGGAGTCCGCCGGAGTAAGAGAGTCGAGGACCCGGAGGGAGTCGGGCGGACGAAGGGCCGCTTCAGGGACCGACGCTGCCCCGCTATCGGCTTCACCCCCGGAATCCCCACCACAACCCAGGAGGGCCAGGGGAAGCAGAAGAATGAATCGTCGTCGCATTTAAAGAGGTCCTCCTAGGTGGACTGGGCGGTCCGCGCTCTCGAATATAACTCCCTTCGTCGGTCGACCTTCGACGCGGCCCACGGACCCCCGGCCATCGAGTGTGGTACTTCTGTAAAACATGAACTTTCAAGTGACGATCCGTTACGGACAGAAGAACCAGCGCTACCTTACCCTCGCTGTGGAAGCGATGGACCTTGCCTCGGCTCTGAGGCTGGCAGCCGACGGGATCCCGGATCGGATCCTCCCCGAGGCTGACCTGGTGGAAATACGCCATGCCCCGGATTTTGAGAAGACATTCTCGGATCCAGGGACGTCATGAGTCGGGTCCGGGCTTCCCCAGCCTAGGACCGGTCCCGGGCGAAGGGCGCCTGGGCGAGCTTCGTACTGAGAATATGGGCCATCTCCGGCACTATGGTGCGGGAAGGCCAATCGGGCATCTACAAGTAGAACTGAAGGAGGAATCTTATGGGTCTCGCGATCCTGGCCATCATGGTCATCGCAATCGGAGCGATGCTCCGAATCCTGGCCCCCGGCATGGGAAAAAACACCGGAACGGTCCGGCTCTTGTCTTACGTCATGATGCTCTTCGGTGTAGGGTTGGCTGTTCTGAACGCCGTCGTGCTCATCCAGGTGGGAGAGGTTGGTGTCAAACACTTCATGGGCCGGGTGGATCCGGTGGCCCTCGACCAAGGCGTGCATTTCATCAATCCTTTCGCCTCAATCGAGAAGATGTCGGTACGGGAGCAGAGCTTCCCTACCGATGGAGGCATTGAGCAGATCGAAGCCCAGACATCGGAACAGCTGAATGTGATGCTGGAAATCTCCATGCTCTATCGGATCGACGGGGCGAACGCCCCAGACCTTTACGACCGGATCGG
The DNA here is from genome assembly GCA_013043565.1 of Gemmatimonadota bacterium. Classification (GTDB taxonomy): domain Bacteria; phylum Gemmatimonadota; class Gemmatimonadetes; order Longimicrobiales; family Gaopeijiaceae; genus JABDNZ01. The sequence continues at coordinate 2,725 of JABDNZ010000379.1, forward strand.
AACGGAGCGCCAGATCACCAGTCGAATCGTGCTGAATGCCGTGAGGAACGGGGTCAGGGATGCCGTTGCGACCAAATCCATCAATGAGATCTTCTCCCCGAACCGACGTGAAGTGGCCACCGACATGAAGCGTGAGATCCAGGCCAAGGCCGGGGACCGCATCGAGGTGATCGATGTCTTCGTCCGGGACGTGCAAGCACCACCCAGCGTCCGGCAAGCCATCGAGGAGAAGCTCCAACGGGAGCAGCAGGTGGCGGCCGAGGTCTTCCAGACCGAGATCATCCAGGAACGCGCTCGCCAGCAAGCCGAAGAGGCCAAGGGTATCGCCGAGGCACAGCGGATCATCTCCGAGGGCCTGACGCCTGAGTACCTGACTTTTTTCTACATCCAGCAACTGACCGAAATGCCCGACAACACCGTGGTCTATGTCCCCACGGAAGGTGGGATTCCTTTGATCCGGAGCTTGGGCGGTGGCCTCTAGGCGCCGGAAGGACGGGTCCGGCGAAGGCCGGGCCCGCCGATTCCCTCGCCCCCTAATGGTGGGAGGTGTTCTTCTGCCTATGGCTCTCCTCCTCTTTAGCTGTTCCGGATGCTCCCCGGTCTACGTGGCGAAGGCCGGGTGGGCGGAACTGAAGATTCTGAAGGGCCGGCGGCCCCTGGACGAGGTCATCAACGACCGGAGGACCACCGAGGAGACCCGGCACAAGCTCCTCCTGGCGAGGCAGGCAAGGTCCTTCGCCATCCACCAACTAGGCCTCGACGCCGGCGATTCCTACACCAGCTTCACCCAGCTCGATTCTGATACTCTCGCCTGGGTCCTCTCTGCGGCTTACAGGGACAGGTTGGAATCCAAAACGTGGTGGTTCCCCATCGTGGGTCGAGTCCCTTACAAGGGGTACTCGAATCAACAGGGCGCTGAAAAAGCCCAATCCAAGTTGGAGACCGAGGGCTTCGACACCTATCTCCGCACTACATCGGCCTTCAGCACGCTGGGGTGGTTCGCCGATCCGATTCTATCGAGCCTGTTGAAGTACGACGATGTGGAGTTCGTGACCACGATCATCCACGAGCTCACGCACAATCATCTCTTCGTCTCCGGGAAGGTCCGGTTCAACGAGAGCTTCGCGACATTCGTGGGGAGAGCGGGGGCGATCCGGTTTTTCTGCGGGCCGGAGGGGACACCCCAAACCCCGGATTGCTTGACAGCCATCCGCCGTTTGGACGACTACAACAACTTCTCTTCCTTCCTGAATGGGTTCGTCACTGAGCTGGAGGAGATTTACTCCTCCCCGACCCTATCTGTCGACGAAAAGATCGAAGCCCGGGAGGCTTTACTTTTTCGGGAGAGGGAGCAATGGGGGGAGCCCCCACGGACCGAGCAGTACCCCATTATCTCGGGGTTCGTGAACCGGCCTCTGAACAACGCAATCCTCATGGCCCGCATGCGGTACTTCCACCGACTCCGGGGGTTTTCTCAGGTGCTGGAGGACCACGCCGGTGACCTCCGGGCGGCAGTCAGCTACTTCAAGGAGGGTGCGAAGTCGGTGGAGGATCCATTCGAACTCCTCCCGCCCGACGATTCCATCACCATCCGCGGAGAGCAGTCCGGGAGTTAGGAAAAAGCGGCCGCCGCAGCCGATCCAACACACCCTGCTCCGGTCGGGGCGTTGAACCCGACACCCCCCCCGACTAAGTTGCCGGTTTATCATTTCGCTGAGGTCTGGCCGCCGAACGACGGTCCAGCCCGGGAACCACGGATCCAGGATTCGATGGACAAGGACCGACAGGACGTTTACACCCCCAGCGAGATCGAGGGGAAATGGCAGGCCGCCTGGGAAGATCGTGGAACGAACAGTTTCACCGTTGAGACCTTCAGAACCGCCCAGGAGCCCTTCTACAACCTCATGATGTTCCCTTATCCCTCCGCCGAGGGACTCCACGTCGGGAACATCTATGCCTTCACCGGGGCCGACGTCCACGGGAGATACCAGCGCCTCACCGGGAAGTCCGTCTTCGAGCCGATCGGTTTCGACGCTTTTGGGATCCACTCGGAGAACTTCGCCCTGAAACAAGGGGTCAATCCCATGGATCTGACCCCAAAAAACGTCGCGAACTTCACCCGGCAGCTTCGTCGGATCGGTGGAATGTTCGACTGGGATCACACCGTCAACACGTCCGCGCCGGAATACTACCGGTGGACCCAGTGGATCTTCCTGCAGCTCTTCAAGGCCGGCTTGGCGGAACGGAAGGAAGCCCCGGTCAACTGGTGCCCGGACTGTATGACCGTTCTGGCGAACGAGCAGGTCATCAACGGGCTTTGCGAGCGCTGTGACACACCGGTAGAGCAGCGGCGGATCGCCCAATGGTTCTTCCGGATCACGGACTATGCCCAGCGCCTCCTGGACAACCTGAAGTCCATCGACTGGTCCGAAACCACCGTGAAGGCCCAGGAGAACTGGATCGGGCGGAGCGAAGGAGCCACCCTGGTGTTTCCGGTCCTGCCGGCGGGACTTCAGGCGGTCGCCTCGGACGGGGAATCCCGGGAGGGACCTGAGGCCGAAGGCGAGAAACCCTTCGATGGGCCGCTGATCCCTGTCTTCACGACCCGACCGGACACGGTTTTTGGGGCCACGTACATGGTCCTGGCCCCGGAGCACCCCCTGGTCGGGGAGATCACTGCTCCCGAACGCAGGGCAGAAGTGGAGGCTTACCAGGAAGAGGCGGCCAAGCTCGACCTGGTGGCCCGGCAGAAGGTGGACAAGACCAAGACCGGGGTGTTTACCGGTGGCTATTGCCTGAACCCAGCCACGAACCAGCCCATCCCGATCTGGATCGCCGACTACGTCCTCATCGAGTACGGCACCGGCGCCATCATGGCCGTGCCAGGGCACGACACGCGCGACTTCGAGTTCGCGGAGCAGTTCGAGCTCCCGATCGTGCGTGTGGTGGCCGGACCTGAGGACGAGGCGGAGACTCCGCTCGAGGAAGCGTACGTCGGACCTGGT
>JABDNZ010000380.1 GCA_013043565.1 Gemmatimonadota bacterium
GTGAGGGGAAGGGATGGAGGGGAGCGATCTCCCGTCTTCCCGATCCCTACCATTTGACCCTCCCTCAGAACCGTAACCTCATTACCGAGGTGCTCGGGTCCGACCCGTCCTCTCCCTGAGACGATCCACGTTCGCCCACACCCTGAGGAGGTTTTCTCCGAGGATTTGCCGGATCTCCACTTCGCTGTAGCCCCGCTCGAACAGCCCACGGATCAGGTTCGGATACGTGCTTACGTCTTTGAGGCCGATGGGCAGGGTGTCGCCGACTCCGTCGAAGTCCGACCCGATCCCGACGTGGTCGATGCCGACGAGATCCACGATATGGTCGATCTGATCGAGTACATCGTCGATGGAAGCGAACGGGAACGGTCCGTACTCAGCCGCCCAAGCTTCATTGAACTCCGCTTCCAGCTCCTCCGTGGGCTCCAGGCCTCGGTCGGCTATGGACGTCCGGTATGCATCCCGGCGCCCGTACCTGTACGCATTGGCCTCCTGGGTGAGGAAGCTGGATCCAAAGTTGATCATGACCAGGCCCCCTCCATCGGCCAGCGCACGGATCATCTCATCAGAGAGGTTCCGCGGCCAACCCGGTGTGAAGTGCCGGGCGCCGGAGTGGGAGGCGATGACCGGGGCTTTCGAAACCTCCATCACATCCCAGAAGGCAGCGTCGGAGATGTGGCTCACGTCGACCATCATACCGAGCCGGTTCATCTCCCTCACGACCTCCTCACCGAAGGGGCTAAGTCCGTCCCATCGAGGGTCATCCCGAGAGGAGTCCGCGATGTGGTTGGAGGCGTTGTGAGTTAGACCAATGTACCGGATGCCTCTGCCGTAGAAGTAGCGGAGGTTCGCGAGGTCCCCTTCCAGTGGGGCCCCATTTTCCATTCCCATTGGGAGGGAGATTGCCCCTTCAAAACGGTTCGACCGAACGGCATTGGCGGATAAGGCGGCATTAAATCGGCCCGGTGCCCGGAAGATGATGTCCCAGACGATGTCGATCAGCTCGTCGGCCCTCTCCTTGGCCAGGCCTTCCGCCTCGAGGTCGGACGGCGTGTAAATGGCCATGAAGGGAGCATCCAGGCCCCCGGCGACGGCCCGAGGATAGTCGAAGTTTCCATAGGTCGTGGCCTCCGAAACGTCCTCCCATCGAGCCTGCAACCGATTGGGAACATCCAGATGGCCATCCACGATGATGGCGGACCGAGCAAGGTCCACGGCCCGCAGCCGGGGGTCGTCCCGGCGTCCGACGGGGAGCACCCGCCAGGTCTCCCGAGAGGCGGCGTCCCCGACGGTCCCTCCGAACAGGACTCCGGAAACCCCCCCGATCAGGGCACCGAGCGGGAGAGCCAGGGCCGATCCATCGTCCGAGTATTTTCGAGCGACAATGTTGAAAGTCAGGCCTCCGAACGCCCCACCGATCAGGCCGCCTATTACCGCCTCTCGCCGTGACCGGGCCGGCGATCCCATGGAAACCTCGAGGCGATCGATGTTCGAGAACCGCACCTTCATGGGGGCCAATCCCCCATCCGGGCCCATTTCCAGGCTGTCGGTCCACAAAACCCGGAGGCGACCTATTGTCTCCTGCCCGTGGATGTTCACTCTGATCCTGGAACCGACCGGCATCTCGGTCGAGAGGTCCTGGCTCCATCCCGGGCTCGGGAATCCAAGGACCATCAACGCGAGGAGCAGCCTCTTCGAGCCGGGCATGAACTACCTCCGACGGGTAGGAGTGCGCTTCAGGGAATCCAAGGAATGCGGTGTCACGCCGGATCCCGCAAGCAAACCCGAAAATCCCGGGCCCAGACGGGTTTTGAGTGGCGTAGGTGCATTTTCCCCGAAGGAAGAGGAGGAAGAGCTTGTTCGGTAAGACGTGGTGAAGGGGGACGGCTCACCCTTCCGGATGAGCCAGGTATGCACCGAGTCCGTTCTGCAAGACCTCATTGAACGTGGGGAGATCGTCCACGGCGATGGTCCGCTCGGGATTGTACGTGGAAAAAACCTCCAGGAGTTTCGATACCGTTTGAATGTGCCGGCCGACCCGTTCCTCCATGGGTGAGCCCTCGTCGCCGAAGGGCACGTAGAGGAGACCCATCTCGCCGGCCCGATTGTAGTACCGGTCCACACCTTCAACGATGAGGGCTTCGTTCGTCGATCCCCTCAAGCGCCCCTGGGCCGGATTGGCCGATTCGATGAGGATGGCTTTCGTACCGGTGGCGTCTCCCCACTCCCGGTGACTCAGGCCCCGAAGGTTGGCGGGGGAGGGCTCCACGCCGATCTGGAGGCCCTCGAACTCAAGGAGCAGCGCGGCTTCTACCGCTAGATCCACGGCGTTCTCGTGTGCCACCATGGCGTTGATCACCGGGTACTCCGGTGATGCCTCGTGGAGATCGATGGACAGATCGATCTCCTCCTGCCGTATCAGCTCCACGATGGCGTACGCGAGACGCTCCGTCAGGTAGCCCTCCGGGTCGCCGGGATAGGATCGATTCAGGTTCCGTACTTCGGGTCCGGCAAGCTGCTGGCCCGACCCATTCACGTAGATGACCGGGTCCGGCCACTGGTGGACGGGATTGGTGCCCCGGCCGCCGTAACGGAATTCCCGCGTTCCCGTGGGCATTTCGATGTGGTAGACCTGGGGAAACCCTTCCTGCGGATCGGTGGCGGTGAATCCGCTGTGGGCCGCCCGGGGAACCACGATCAACCGCCCCTGCCTGACCACGGCGTTCTCCAGCATCGTGATGGCGGTGAGGGAGGAGGCCGGCTCGTTGGGGTGGGTTCCACCAAGAATCAGCGCTGTTCCCCCAGGGGCGGCTCCCTCCAGGAAGTAGACGTCGGTGTCGGCCCAGGTGTCCTCGATGCCGGGGTAGTAGTCGCTGAGCCGGGCCTGACCCGTCACACCTTGGCCCGGGTAGATGGGGGGATCCTCCCACATGGCCATGAACTCTTGGCTGACCAGGAACAGGATCACAGCCACGGCGCCGAAGAGGGCCAGGGCCGTCCACCGGCTGCCGCGGCCACGGGTCGTCTCCCTCGAGGGATCCGGGCTCATTTGTGCATCAACGCTCATTTGATCAACAACAGCCTGAGGATCAGCGGCAGTAGGACCAGGGCCGCTTCGATCTGCTCCTTCAGCCGCCGCTCCTTCAGCATGTGCCACATGATAAGTAACACGACGATGAGCGTGATCCCCTGATAGATCAGCGTCATGCGGTTACCCCCTTTTCGCCCTTGGGCCTTGTCCTATCGAGGAGGAGGACCAGTCCGCTTACCAGGATCACAACGCCGGCCAGGATCCCCCACATCCCGAGGCGGTTGTCCCAGAACAGGAAGCGGTCCCAGAACCCAGCGGTGGCGATGAACGCCAGGCCTGCCACGATGGTGAACCCGGCGGGAGCCAGGCAGTGCTTCATCACCTTGAAGTAGTTCGGCTGCTTCACCACCTGAGCAGCAAACAGGCCGGCCAGAGCCGTAGGCGGCATCAGGTCTCCCATGGCCGCAATGAGCGACAGAGCCGAAGCCACCAGGATCTCGTTCGAGCCGAGGAGGGCCAGGACGAACGGGACCCCCAGGATCGACGCGGACCCGTAGGCCGACACGGCACCGAACACCGGCATGCTGACCCCGATGCTCAGATATAGCAGTGCCAAAGGAAGCCCCACCAGCATGGAGACCATGAACCCACGACCACCGGTGAGGGCCATTATCTGAAGAAACATGCCTACGCCGGCCAAGATCCCCATGACTGGAAGGGCCGCGCCGATGGCTTCACGAGATGCGGTGAGAGCCTGAAACGGCCGGCCCGTGAAGGGCGTGACGGCGGCACAGATGGCGAAGATCAGGGGCATCCCCAACGGCGGTACGATCCGGGGCAGGGCCTGTTCTCCGACGATGAGGACTACCAGGAGGATCAGGGGAAGGTAGAGCTTCAGGCCGTACTCCTCATGGTAGGACCGGGGCAGCATGTGGGGCTCGATGTCCGCCGCTCTGGCCTCCCGCAGTCCCAGGAAGAGCACGACGACCACCGCCAGCGGGACCGTGATCACCAGTAGGGGCAGCGTGAACCCGATGTAGGGCATGTCCACTCCGCCACCGATGATCATCACGGGAATGTTCACCGGCGGGGCGATCATGCCGAAGATTCCGGCCATGGCGATGATTGCCCCGGTCTTGTTCCTCGAGATGCCAAGGGCCATGAAGACCGGCGCCACGATGGCTCCCGTAGTGAGCACGGCGGCGGTGGATGACCCGGTGATCATTCCCGCCGACATGGCGAACAGCATCATCAGGACCAGGAGCGAGGCAGGTCGATGATGCAGCCGAGCAGTCATGCTGTAAGCGACGGTATCGAGCAGCCCGGACGCTTGGATCATCCGCATAAAGACCATGGCGGTGGCGATGATCAACAGCGCATCGAGGTATCCCAGGGTGCCTTCGACCAGATGCCGGAGGGGGATGCCATGGCCGCCCACCGCCGCTCCGACGACGGATGCGATCACCAGCGATATGGAGACCGGCAGCTTGAGGGCGAACGTGCCGATGACGAACGCCCCGACCATGGCCAGGAGGGGCCACAGCTCCGGGAGGTATTCGGTCACCGGAGATCCTCCCTCACCGGAGGAACGTCCCCAGATCGCTTCCTTTGAGGGCGTCCAGCGAGAACGGGAATCCGATCTCGATCTTGCCGTCCGCGGGGACCGTGAACCCGTAGCTGTCCAAAATGGCCTTCACCGCTCGAAGGTGCGTGTGGACCCTGCCGGACAGAGGTGCCTCAGGATCATTGACCACATCGGGCTCCTCGATGGAGTCCTCTTGGCCCGGGTTGGGCGTTTCCACCAGGAATGCCAGAGCGTCGGTATGGTCGCCGAATTCCCGGTGGCTCAGGCCCCTGAACTCCTGCTGGGAGACCTCCTGCTTCAGGGCGATTCCGTCCATCTCCAGGTCCAGAACCGCCATGGCCCCGACCTCCATGGCCCTGGGGTGACAGACCACCATGTGCGCAAGCCGTGAGGTGACGGAGGATTCATGCATGTCGATGACGACGTCCACGCTCTCTTTCGCCGCGAGCTGGAACAGTGCGTAGCTGATTTGCTCCGTCAGTGTGCCGTTGGCCTTCCCCGGATGGTTGCGGTTCAGGTTTCGGGCTTCTGATCCGGCGATCTCGCCCCCGAGGGGATGCACAAAAACCTCCGGATCGGGATCCTGATCCCCCACGGCGGTCAGTCGGCTTCCGTATCGAAACCGCCGGGCTTCACCGGAGGCCGTGGTCAATTCGAACCATTGTGGGGTCCCTGAATGACGGGCTCCGTCGTTGCGCTGCGCGGCGCTGTTGTTGGCGTGGGGAATGACGATGACGGTTCCCTGAGAGACCGTTCCCCGTTCCACCATGAGCGTGGCGGCCATGACTCCCGCGATTTCGTTGCCGTGGGTTCCCCCGAAAAGGAGAAGGGTGCCGCCTTCCATGTCACCCCGCATCAGATAGATCGGCGTGTCCCCGGCAGTATTCGCCAGGGCGGGGAGGTAGTCGCTCAGCCAGCGGGTCTCGGTGACGCCGTACCCCGGACGGATGTCGTGGGACGTAGGATCGGCGGCGGAGGCCACCGTTTGGGCCGCAAGTGCCCTGGCCCCGTAGACCATCGACACGCAGGCGATGGCGACGATGGCCGTTCGACGGAGCACGATGCGCTCAGGCCTGAAATCCCTTCTGTGCGAGTCCATGGGGTTAGGAGCCTGTCTGAGTGATGGCTACCGGCCTGCCTCGACGCCGAACAGCTGCTGCAGCGCACCGACGGCTTCCAGCGTCTTGGCGATGTACGTGATGGAGATCCCGTTCTCGGCTGCGATCTGCGTGAACAGCCCGTCG
>JABDNZ010000382.1 GCA_013043565.1 Gemmatimonadota bacterium
ATGGCGATCTTTCCCAAGAGACCCTCCGGAAGGCCTCCTCCTAGTTGTTCCCAGCTCGTGCCTCCGTCCATGGATCGGTAGATGCCCGAATAGGGACCGCCCGTCAGGTTGCCCCAAGCGTGTCGCCTTCTCTGATAGGCAGCCGCATACATGACGCGCCCGTTGTCTTCCATGGCGATTTCGACGACGCCCGTGTCCTCATTGATGAAGAGCACCTTTTCCCAGGTTTGTCCGCCGTCGACGGTTCGGTACAGGCCGCGTTCCTCGTTTGGCCCCCACCGATGGCCGGGGGCGGCCACGAAGACGATGTCGGGATCCTGAGGATGGACGACAACGCGGTGGATGAAGCGGGTATCGCTCAGGCCCATGTGTTCCCAGCTCTCACCGCCGTTCAGGGACCTGTAAACCCCGTCACCCCAGGAACCTGCCTGCTGCTCTCCGTTCGACTCACCCGTACCGACCCAGATGACCTCTGGGTCCGACGGCGCCAGAGCCATGTCGCCGATGGAGAGAGTGGGGCCCGCGTCGTCGAAGATGGGCGTCCATGTCACCCCGTTGTTGGTCGTCTTGAAGATCCCTCCGGTTGAGCCCGCGACGTAGACGATGGCGGGGTTTCCCGGTACTGCCTCGACATCCGCGATACGCCCGCCAAACACAGCCGGCCCGATATGCCGCCACTCCAGATGCGCGAAGTAATCCTGCGTCCTGGATTCCTGGGAGAACACTTCCGAGGGAAGGACAAGGAGGATTAGGAGGGTCTTTATCAACCTGACGGTGCTCTGTCCGACCATGATCTGTTCCTATCGAGGAGTTGGGCCTGTTGGAGCCCGTTTGGCGGAGTCGGTGAAAGCGGGAAGATACGGTTGAGGTTCGTCGTTTTCCAAGGCAGCGCTCGTCATTTAGGTTCCATGGCATGAACCCGATGACCCTTCTGTTGCGCCGAACCCCGGTCCGATCCTGCTGGCCCATCCCGATATTGTGTTCGGCGTTCGCCGTTTCTGGCTGCTCGAGTGGCGCGACTTTACCCGATCCCGTCGTCGTTATCGATGGGGTTTTCGAAGAGTGGACCGACGTGTCGCCCATCGTTGTGGACCCCCAGGATGCCCCGAACGGGGCCGCAGTAGACCTGGGGGTAATCCATGCCGCCGCCGACGGACACCACATCTTCTTCGCTGTGGAGACGGGGCGGCCGGTGAACGCTCAGGCGATGAGGGGGACCCTCTCCATCCTCATCGACGCAGATGACGACCGGGAGACCGGGGAAGCGGTGGGCGATTTCCCTGGGACGGACCTCGTGGTGGAGCTTTCGCGCCAGGATCTGGCAGGCCGGGACGGACACGGATCCGGGATGGCGTTGCGGGAGCTTGGTTCGGACGGTCTGCTGGGAGACCGGACCAACGCAGGCGGTCGAGATCTGGTGGTGGCACCGACAGCCTCTGCGAGTCGCTTCGAAATCCGCCTGGCCCGAGGCGCCTTGGAAAGGGGTGAAGGGCGCGTTCCGACTGGATCTGTCGAGTTGGAAGGGCCCCTCATGCGAGCCCGTTTTGTCTTCTCATACCAGGGGTCGGTGGTCGATGAGACCGAGAGCGTGACCCTGACACTTCCACCCCTGGAAGGAGATGCTCCACCTCGCTGGTCGGAGGGGTTGGACCCGACCGGGGATCTGCGTGTGTTGGTCTGGAACGTGTCGAGCGAGAGGTTCCGAGACCGACCGGAGCGTTTCGCAAGGGTCATGGCTGCCATGGATCCCGACGTGCTTCTCCTCGATGAAGTCTATGGGGCCGTGACCGAGGCGGACCTGAGGGCTTTCTTTTCTCGACCAGAGTTGGCCGCCCGGGAGCCGTGGGAGTTCGTGTTGGGAAAGAGCGGTGGCCGCCAGAAGACCGTCGTAGCCAGCCGAGTGGGGATCCGGCCGGAGCTCGCTCTCGAAGATGTTCTCTACCCGGATGGAGCCCTTGGCCCTCTCGCCGAACGGTTCCCAGAGGCCGAACGGCTCTGGGATCTGGAGCGGGAGCGTGGCCTCGCCACAACGGGCGCTTGGGTGGAGGCTGCTGGGCAACCGATCCTGTTCGTGCCCATCGACCTGCAAAGTGCCGGATACGACGGGTCCTTCGAGGATCACCTCAGGGTCCTCCAAGCCCGGACGCTGAGAGCGGTTGTTATGGGCGCACTCGCCGATTCAGGTCGGCCCGCCGGGGTGGTGATCGGTGGCGACCTGAACCTGGTCGGATCCCATGTTCCACTGGATTCATTGGTGCATGGGCTGGACGGCGCACGAGACCTCATCCCCGTCGACACCTACCGCCTAACGGATCGATCGATTGCCACATGGAGGAATCCCGACACCCAGTTCACTCCCGGGAGATTGGACTATGTACTGATCTCGAGCAGCACCCTCTCGGCGGATCAGGCTTTTGCATTCGAGGTCGGTGAACTCTCGACTGAAATGCAAGAACGACTGGGCCTCGCACCCGAGGATACTCGGTTGACCGCCGACCATCTCCCGCTCGTGGTCGATCTCTCAATCACCGGGGATCCGGCCCCGAGGCCAGGCCCGCCGCTTTCGGGCTCATGAACGAAAGGGTACGGTTTAGACGCCTGATGAGGGGCGAACCGGTGGACCGGCCACCGCTGTTCGAGGAAGGCGTACGGGACGAGGTTCTCGATGCTTGGCGACTCCAAGGCCTACCGCCTGGGAAAACCCATCTCGATGTTTTCGGCCTCACGCCCCACGAGAACCTCGGCCCTGATCTCAAGTTCGTGCCCGCCTACTACGGTCGGATCCTCGATTTGACGCCAAGGGAATACCGGAGGGCGTTCGACGTCTCGCAACGTCGCTTTCCGGAAGATTGGGCTGAGACGGTCCGCCGCCTCGAGGACCGAGACCACGTCGCCTGCATCTGGGCATCTCGCGGGTTCTTTCAGGCCCTTGGGGTCGGAGATTGGACCACGCTGGAGAGGGCCTTGGTCGGCACTGTCAGAGAGAAGGACAAGATCCGAGATCGTCTTGAACTCTACGGGGACTTCTGCTCTCGAATGCTCCAAGTGACCATGCAGGATGTCGACCCGGAGTTCATCTACCTGAGTGAACCGATTTCGAACAATGGGGGGCCTTTGATCTCTCCGGGAATGTTCGAGGAGTTCATGATCCCCGTTTATGAAAGCATCGTCGCCACCGCCAAGGGCTTGGGTTGCGAGAACATCCTCCTCAGCACGTATGGAAACACCAGCCTCCTCTTTCCGATGTTGATCGACGCTGGGATCTCGATGCTCTGGATTTCGGAAGCGGCGGAGATGCCTGAGCTCGAGTACAGTCGCCTTCGAAGGGACTTCGGGCCCGCTCTTGGTCTCGTTGGCGGCATTCCGCTCAGCATCCTTCGGAAGATCTCCCCCGAGCAGGTCAGGGAAAGGCTCGAAGAATTGGTCCCCCCTTTGTTGGAAGCCGGCCGATACGTGCCCCTTGCAGGGGGCCGGGTGAGAGAAGAGATCCCTTGGGCCGTCTACGAGTCCTACCGGAAAGCGTTGGCTGAGATGATCGGCTGACAGACGTTCCTATTCCCAGTCCTTGTGTGCGATATGGGCTGGGATAGGTGGAAGCGTCGACTCCCGCCTCCGCATCTGGCCGGCCAACCACTCGAACCACTCCCCGATCGTCTCCCGGTTCTGCTCCTTCCTCTCACCGAGGAAGTATGGTTCGAGTTTGTTCCAGGAGATGGTGATGGGCCCGCTGAAGAAATCGTCCACGAGGCCCAGATCCAGCTCTCTTCGAAACACGAGGACCCCCAGGCTCTCCCAAGTCGTGGACAGAGCGTATACCAGATCCATGTCCCCACGGAGATGCGCTTCGATCTCCGCCTTGGTGAGGCCCTCAGGCATGTTGTACACGGCCCGGAGTGCTCGGGCGAAGTCGGGCGTCTGGAATGACCGGAGGAGCTCGAGGGCGATCTCCCGGTGTTTTCCTTCTCGATACTGGCGGATCTGGATCACCGCAAACACGACACCGGCGATCACCGCCATCCCGCCCAGAAATTCTCCGAGGTTGGCGAGAGTCTGGAGCATTTGCCTTCCTCCCTACTTCATCTGTCTGAATTGGAGATGCCTGTCCAGCCGTACACCCCACCGAGTTGAAGGTGCGGACAGTCTCCTCCCGCCCGATGCGTAGATGGCGGGCAAATACGAACCCCGCATCCCTTTCAACGGCGGACCTCCGTTGTCTTTTTGAATAGTGTCGGAGGAGGCCCGGCGACCTGCCTGGGCCTCCTTTTCTCCTTGACAAATGGCCCCGGAAGGCCCTAATAAAGGGCCTTCATACTTTCAATCGCGAGGATAGCTGCCGGAGCGGTGCGTGCGCTTGTACACATCGTGCGGGCAGGATTCCGCGAGGACCCCGGCCAGGAGAAAGCGATGTCTGAAGACCATACGACTGGAACGATCCGGACCCCTTGGCACCTCTGGGTAGTCGGAGTTCTGTCTCTCCTCTGGAACGCCATGGGGGCATACGACTACCTGATGACGGAGACTCAGAACGAAGCTTATATGAGTAGCTTCACGCCTGAACAACTCGAGTTCTTTTACGGGTTTCCCGCGTGGGTCGTTGCCTTTTGGGCTATAGCGGTCTGGGGCGGGGTACTCGGATCCATCCTCCTGCTCCTCCGGAAGAAGCTGGCGGTGGGGGTCTTCCTGGCCTCTTTCGTTTCGATGATCATCACGACGATCCACAACTGGGGCCTATCCAACGGCCTCGAAGTGATGGGGAGCACGGGCATCATCTTCAGTGTCATGATCTTCGTCTTCGCCCTGTTCCTCTACCTGTATGCCAGGGCTATGAGGGACCGAGGGGTGCTTAAGTAAAAGAGCTTGTCTTTGATCCGAAGCCCCTCAGATTGTCGAAGAGTAAAGGTGCGGTTCGGAAATCCCCTTTGTACAGGATGTTTTCCCTGTACTTCGCTGCCACATCCAGCGTCGCGGTGGATGCTGTGAGCATCATGTCCACGGAGTTCTTCAGTCGCCACCATCCGCCTCGCCAGAGGCTGGAATGCAGGGTGCCCGGGTTGAGGGCCCGATCTTCCGGCGGAAAGTCGTTGACCGAGTAGAAACGGGGCGTCGCATATCCGTGGAGCCCGGTCTCGCTGAACATGATCACGACGTTGTGGAACAGGTTGACGAAGTCGATATAGCCCGGGTACCACGCATCGTAACCGGTGCCCATATGGGTCGCCCCCGGCATTCCCCGCTCGTCCAACATCTGGGCCGCGGCCATGCCCATCATGCTCATGGTCCGGTTGATGAGAGGAGGTGCGAAGGGATGGATGGGGTCGGCGTAGGGAGGAAGCCAAATCGTCGCCGGGAAGGGTGAGGTCATGTGGTGGCTATAGATCACCTGGGGCTCCCAATGCCTATTCACCCGCACCGACGCTTTGGACTCGATCATGTTGAGCCCGTAGCCGTCCCGGTTGTTGCCGTGGCCGATGTATTGCTGGTACAAGCGGGGGAGGGAAGCAAGTTCGTACGGTGTTCCCAGGTTGGAGTTGTAGCATTCGACGATCATCTCCTGGCCATCGGGGTTCAGAGATGGCCAGAGCACGAGCACCACGTTCTCCAGGATCGCCCGGCTTACGTCCCCGTCCTTCTCGGAGACCAGATCATATGCAAGCTGGATTGTGTGTTGTCCGTGGGCGGTCTCGCTGGAGTGGAGGCCTCCGTCGATGGCGACGATGACCTTACCTTCACGGGCCAGAACCCGAGCCTCGGCGTCGGTGAGGCCCTCCGGGTGGGCGAGGCGTTGAGAGATCTCCCGGTACCGCTCGACGTTGGCCAGGTTTTCCGGATCTGAGATCAGGGCTATGTACCAGGTACGCCCTTCCGATGTCCGACCCACTTCCACGAGCTGGACCCGATCACTCGCCTCATCCAAAGCTCTGAAGTAAGCGATGGACTATTCGTAGGAAGCGAGTTTAAAATCGTCGCCGATGGCGAATCCGATGACGGATTCGGGGGTCGGGACCGGCTGCTGGGCGGCAGCCGATCCCGCCAGGAGAGTGTACAGGACGCCGGCAACCAGGGCAAAAACCGGGAACCTGGGCATGTCGCCTCCTCTGCATTTCGGATAACCATCTTCGAATGCAGGAAGGTACACGCTCGAAGTTCAGGCGGCACGATGGCCGTGGCACCTGATGGATGCAGGAGGGCTTAGGACCCTCAGCGAGCGATCACCCGAACGTCGTCCGAGCCGTTATAGACCACCCCTGCGGCGTCCTCCACTTCAAGGGTTAGAGTGGCTGTTCCAGGCCCAAGTTCCTCCGCGACCTCGTCATAGTCGAACTTCGCCACCAGCTCGCCGCGGTTGTCGGCCTTGGTGTAGGTGGGATAGATGATGTCCCCGCCGGCGCCCTCGAGCTGGACTGAGAGAACCTGGGAGTAGCTGATCTCGGCGTGGATGGTGAGCCAAACGTTCCCGACTTTCGCACTTCGTCCGAGGAGGATGGTTTGCGGGGCGACCTGGATTACCAGGTCCTCAGCGGTGGGTTGGTTACCACTCGGTTGAGCGGCCATGATGCCGCAAAAGAGGATGAGTGAGAACAGGCTCAGCGTGACCTTCTTCATTTCGTTTCCTCTCAGGGTGATTGGTGGGATTATCTACCGCCGCCCCTGCCGTTTCCTCCTTGGCGACGGCCCTTGGTAGAGGGTTCGGAACCGGGGGGAACCGGCGGCCCGACTCCTCCGCCGCGACCTCTTTGGAGAGATCGACGGACCTGCTCAGCTGCGTCCTGGGGAGACTGACCCTGGCGCATGAGCTGACGGACCCGCGCCGTCATCCCGAGCATTTGCTGCTCTCCGGTTCTCATGCGGAGAGCCTCCCGTACCATGCCCAATGCCCGATCCGCGGGAACACCTGCCTCCACCAGATCGGCCAGGACCAGCACGGCCATGGGTGAGGCCCCAGGGGAGTCCCCTTCTCGCTGCCCGAGGCGAGAGAGGAGTTCCGGTTCCACTCCCCGTTGGAGGGCATCGGCGCCTGCTACGTAGAGAGGGCCGGAGCCCAGGCCTCCGAAGGCTTCTCGAGCCATCCGAAGCTGGCCGGCATACCGGGTCACTGCCGGCAGCAGGCGGTCGGACGGGACCCGTTTCGCCAAACCTTCCAGGGCCTTGTTAAAAAGTGGCTCGGCAGGGATACCCTCCCGGCCCACCTCGGTGGCCAAAGCGTCGATACTCTCGAATACCTGTGTGGGCAGGTTCTCCCGAGCCCTCTCTCGGACGCCTTCCTGTGCCGATAACGGCCCCCCGCCGACTGCCAGGAGGATCGCTACCGCGAGAATCCGGTGTTTCATAGTCCTACCGCTCCTTCCGTGCCTTCGGTCGAGCCGGATTGCGGCACGGGATCTCGGCCTGCTTCAATCACGATTGTTGCGTTCTTTCGGCCCCACTCGTCGGGAACTGCGTCGGGGGCGTTGTCGGGCAAATACCAGTTTCCATCCGCGAGAAAGCCGAAGTGGTGAACTCCAAACGGGATTTCCAACCGGACGATCCAGCGTGTCCCGTCGGCCTCCAAGGGAATCGGCTCCCATAGCGTGAAATCACCCAGGACCTCTACCCGCTCAGTCCCGACAGGGGCAGTGACCTGGATCTCCACCGTGGCCACCCCGTCCGAACTCTCCAGGACCTGGTGGAGGGGTGGTTTTTCTGAAGAGAGGAGTCCGGTACTGATCAGGCGCCGCCCCACCAAAAGGCCGCCTGAGCCGCCGCCGGGCTCCGCCAGGGTCAGAGGATCCGGCTCGGTCCGGCCCAGAAATCCTCTGACGTCCCACCCACCCAGAGGGAGGATGAAAGCCAGCCCACCGGTGGTCTCGGTCCCTGAGGGTGTGTCCCAGGAGTCCACCCGCAGTTCCAGCGCCGATCCGCCGCGAGCCACCAGGAGGCGGAGACCCGCGGACTGGTATCGACCCCCGGAGCTCTCATGGACCCCGACGGCTATCCCAGCCAATATCCCACGGCCCCCGGCCAGGACCTCTCCGACCCCTCCGTATCGCCAGAGCTCGTCTTTCACCAGTTGGGAGGGCTCTCTACCGGTCCGCTGAAGCTCGGTCTCGGACCACCCTCCGCCAGCGATCCCTTTCACAGAGGCTGAGAGGTTCTGACGGGTGAACCGGAGGACGGGTCCGCCTTCCGCTCCGAGCGATCGATAAGGGAAGGGATCGGCCACTCGGAACCCGAAGCCTCTCGCCTCGACCCCCCCAGCCCACCCGTTACCGAACTGCTTCAGCGCCTGGCCGCCGACCGTTCCCGAAAGGAAATCTCCGCCTGCCCCTTCCTGTAGGCTCCTCCCAAGTAGGAACGAAGCCGTCACGCCCGATCCACCCGGGCTGAACCGGAGCCCGCGGATGCCGGCGACGAAGAAGTGTGCGTCCTCGCCCTCGATCCCGATGGGGGGAGAGACCGTGGATCCACCAAGCTCGATCGAGAGGTCGGTGGTCTGGGCCCAAAGCCCGGCGGGGGATCCCAACACGGGGCTCATCGCCACCATTAAGACCAGATACCAGGTCCCGGGTTTCGGAAGGATCGTTCTCATGCCGAAGGCGCTGCCACGGCCAGGATGGCGTTTCTGTTCCCGAACCCGTCCTCCGAGTACCTCTCCGCTCGGGGATCGGTCAGCCACGTCGCACCGTCCACGAGGAACATGTACGCATGGACTCCGGGCTGGAGGGGGACCCTCCCCGTCCATATCCCATCACCGTCCCCATCCTCGAGAGAATGGGATCCGATCCATTCGTCAAAATCCCCGGCCACTGCAACAGATTGAGCTCCAGGGGCGTCCAGGACGAACTGTACGTAGACCACAGCACCGTTTGCGGGTGTTTGGACGAACCCGGGGGGCTGGGGCCTCCCGAAGAAGAGGAGGGCCACGACCGCGGCGGCCGCTACCCCTACCCAGAGGGGCGGCACCCTGATTGGTCGGGGCGCAATCAACCAACGCCCCAACCGGCTTATCCTCCCCGGTTCAGGCAGGCCCTCGATTTCCGCCATCACCTTTGATTCCAACCATGGTGGAGGCGGTGTCGAACGCATCTCCTCCCGGAAAGCCTCGAGAAGCCTGCCCCAGGCGTCGGCCTGCTGGGTCCGTCCGCTGCCCGGACCTGCCGTGGGCATTTCGCCATTGGGATGCCTATGCAGTTCGTCCTTCATCGGAAATCCTCCAGAAGGTCCTTGAGTGCTTCACGGGCCCGGTGGACCCTCATCTTGAGCGAGGCTCTAGGGACATCCAACACTGCCGCCATTTCCTCGTAAGATCGGCCATCGACGTGCTTGAGAATGAAAGCCTCTCGCTGCTCGGGGGTGAGCTTCCCCAACGCCAGCTGGAGGTGGCGTCTGAGCTCTCCCCGGTGGGCGGCATCGAGGGGCGTGGCACCTCCAGAGGGAACCTCCGGCAGCCTCTCCAGGGGGACGTCTCGACGGCGGGGGCTACGAACGAAGTCCTTGGCCAGGTTCGACAGGATTCGGAAGAGCCAGGCCCCCACCCGGTCCGGTTCTCGGCAGGAAGAGAGCTTTTTAAAGCCGGAAACCAGGGCCTTCTGAACCAGGTCTGCCGCTTCGTCCTGGTTGCCCACCATGCGGACGGCGTGGTTGTACAGGACCCCTCCGTACCGGCGGACGAGGAGCCGGTAGGCATCCCGTTCGCCGGAGAGGACGTCCCGTACCACCTGGGCGTCGGTTCGCTCAGCTGGAACCACCATGTTCCCAACATAGGTGCCGCTTCCGGTCATATGCGAGATCGCCGTCGCCGAGGACGAGCCTCGGCGACGGCCTCTGGTTTTGCTACCGGATCAAGAAAGAGGAGATGACGGCCGATTGCCAAAGGGCGCCGAGTCCCCGGCACACACCGTTCTCGAGGTTCGCCTTTCCTCTCTCGAACATCCTTCCGGCTTTGGTCAGGAGTGCGATCTGTAACGCGGTGGGCTCCGGCAGCGACGCGATGAAGGACCGGGCCTCGCCCAGTAGAGTTTCTGTTACGCCCAGGATGAGCCTCGCCTCCTCGTCGGTGATTCCACCGGGCAGGACGACTGCTTTCAGCGCCCACCACTCGGCCAGGCGTGCCAGATGGACCGCACGGGCGTCTTCCCCTGCCTCCAGAGCCCTTTCAGCCCGGGCCAGGAACTCCTTGGCCGTGGCCAGGAGTTCCTGACCTTCACTGTCTGCCACCGCTTGCTCGGCCAGAAGGCGTTCGGCCAACTGGATGGCCTCCCCGCCCAGGGCCACTGCGATCTCTGCCCGGGGGCTACCCAGCTGATGTTGGTGCCGGTGGTTATGCCGGAATGCCTGCTCCCCCAGGACTCCCAGGGAGCCGGCGCGGGTCTGGTCCCCGGCCCGAAGGGCTTCTCGGGCCCTTTCGGCCAGCTTTCCGATCTGAAGGCCAAGCTTCCCGGAAGTCACGAACGCGTCCGGGTCGGCGGCGACCATCACGGGGAGAGATTCGAGACGTTCCACCATTCCCACGATGGCATTCGGGCCTCCGGCCATCGCGATGTCCTGGGCCACCAGAGCCCTCCCCTCACGGGCCCGCTCCATGGCCCGGACTTGATCACCCTTTGCCAGGGCGGCCTCGGCTTCCCTGAAGCATTCCCGGGCACGTGTGTGACGGTTTTGGTTGTTGGAACCCCAGGCCCAACCCCGCCGCTGAGCCGCCGAGGTTTGGACCCCTGCGAGTTCCAGGGCGGTCTCGGAAGTGGCAGGGTCGGCCAGGAGCTCGAGAGCGATCTGGTCCTCAAGAGCCAATTCGGTGAGGCTGGGTGCGGTGGGGCCATCGTCCTGGCAGGCGGAAAGCAGAACCAGGCTCAAGGCACCGAGGGCGAGGGGGGATCGTATGGTCTTCATGGTCGTCTCCGAGGTTCATCTTCATGACACTTCTTCTTCGTGCCTCCGAGACAAGACGGTAGGAGCGGGGGAAAGGTAACGGGGAAAAAAACGGGTGGGCCGAAGCCCACCCGCTTTTATTTCTCCGGAAAGGGTCGTGCCTACCTCAGGCACGCCGCCTTTCAGCGCCAGCAGCGCCCCTAGTGATGGTGGAAAGAGAGCTGCATCACGAAGGAATTCTCGAACATGCTGGAGGTCACGTTGGACCCCGGTACGCCGACCTGTCCAAACTCGTAGGCAGGGTTGTACAACGGCCCGGAGACCTCGCTCTCGAACGCCCGGTAGTAGGCCAGGCTGAGGTCCACACCGGTCGCTACCTCGGCGCCGAAGCCCAGCGACAGGTGGTGCTGGATCACCGCTGGGGCGGCAACGTTGAAGAAGGAGTTCTCTTCGGGGATAGGGTTGTCGGAGTAGTTGTAGCCGGCCCTGAATAGGATCTTATCGGTGGCGTCGAACTGACCTCCCAGGGCGAAGACTTTGATGTCGTCCCACCCGAAGCCTGCCACTGCACCCGTCTGAGTAAACCCGGACTCGTCGAAGCCCTCGGTGGAGGAGTACATGTAGTACTTGGCGTCTGCCGCCAGGAAGAGTTGGTCGGTCGCCTGGAGGGAGATCCCGGCGCCGACGATTGCCGGGGCGTTCAACTTGAAGGAGAACTCCCGGTGGGTCCCGAATGCCGGGTCGGTGGGATCGGCGTTGGTGCTGTTCCAGGTGAACTCGTCAAACATCTGCTTGCTGGTGTAAGCGAGACCAAAGTTGACGGCGTCGGTGAGTTCGTAAATCAGACCCGCCTGGAACCCGAAACCGAAGGTCGTGGCCGAAGCAGTGGCGCTGGGATAAAACGCGCCGTTTGGCGACGTGGCGGGGAAGGGATCGACACTCAGGGAAGACCAGTCGATGTTGGCGGCCACGCCGATCGAAAGCTTCTCCGAAGCCGAGAATGCCAGCGCGGGCGTCACCTTCAAGAGCGAAAAGTTGCTGAACACGTTCCCGAACCCGCCCATGGTTTTGGGGGCCAGCAAGGGGTGCATGTTGTTCTGTCTGTAGTCCACCCCAAAGCCACCGATGCCCAGTCCACCGAAACCGATGACGAGCTTGTCTTCGATCACTTCGGAGCTCCACCCGAAAGCAGGAATCGGCACGAACTCGCTCTTGCTCTGCTGAGTCCCGGTGAAGGGGCCCTGCTGGGTCGGGGCTGTGGCTTCCAGGGTCCGGTCCGGCTTGAATAGCTCCATGCTGAACGCAGCATGGTGACCTTCGAGGGCCATGAGACCGGCAGGGTTATGGTAGAGTACGCCCAGGATGTCATCCTTGGCGCCGGCGATACCGACTCCCCCCATGGCGGAGTTGATAGCTCCAACCCCGTGGAGGAAGTGGCCGTCCGTGGCGGAAGCCCCGGGGGCCCACGCCAGGCTGATAAAGAGGGCAAGCACCACACCCGTTAGCGATTTCTTCACCCTTCACCTCCATCTTTCACTTTGTGATAATCTCTTTCCTCAGAGCCTGTTCGAGAGCCTGGTCCAGGGGGAAGACCTCCCGGAACGCAGTCTCAGTCCCCGCTCCCGCAGGAGCGGACCGACCGGCTTGAGTCAGGAAGAAACGTTGATATTCCATCAGCTCTTCGGGGAGATACCGTTCGAGGATCAAAGCTCCTGAACGGATGGCGGCCCGAGAAGCCAGGGCCTCGCTGTCACCCCTGTTCGCGGCTGTGTATCCCGTTCCGTCGATAACCTTCCGGACCATCGGAAAGGAGATCTCCCGAAGCATGGAGTACACGGCCTCTCGCCCCTGATCCGGCTGGACCGGAGCGGATACGACCAACACATTGTCCCCTTTGTCGTCCGGGGACCCTCCAAAAACCCGGCCGTCCACCCCGATGGCCGGGACGATTGCCACCATCCCTCCCGACATCCCGACTTCTTCCAGAAACGGTGCGAGGGCCGGTCCATAAACCCCCGTCCAGGACTGCTGAAGGGAGGCCAATGTCTGGTCCCTCCCGGAAGCAGCCTCACGCCATCGCTGTTGGAGAAAGATGGCCCACTCCTCCTCCAGGGCTGCGACGAACTCTCCGAGGACGTTCCGCTGGCTCGTCGACGCAAGAACGGATCCGATGGCCGCCAGCCCGAACTGGGTGTTCGCCGACGGAGCCCTTGGAATGCCCTCATCGGCCCGAACCAGGAGCTTCAGTGCCGTGAAGAGCTCGTCCCGTCCCGCTCGGGGGAAGTAGAGCGGCAAGAAGTGAAGGACTTCAAAGGCCGGATCCCTTCGGAACGCATCTCTGAAGTACCCGATCCGCTGGTCCAAAGCCGTGGGAGGCAAACCGGCGTCCGTCTTTTTCGCCCTCACGCCGCCGGGATAGGCTGGGTCATATAAAGGATTGGGACCCGGCCCGATAGGATCCACCAACGCCATCCCATGGAACCAAAGATCCACATGGGGGAGAGAGTTGAAAACCCAGCCTCCTGCGGACTCTTGCCCTAACACGTTCCCGGTACCGAGACCGATGGCCACCAGGGTAAGGAGCCAATACCGGCCAAGGCGGTTTCGCTTCGAACCGGCAGCGCCGCTTTTTGGCAGCGCCGAGTCAGCTAGATGAAGAATGTCTGGGCTCCTTCAGCATGCTGGAAGAAGTCCATGGCCCCGATGACTTCCTTGACCTCGGGGATCAGGTCCTCCCGCTCCAGGCCGAACATGTCCATGGCCATCTTGCATGCGTAGAGATCGGTTCCTGCCGCATCCAGGGTCTCCACGAGTTCCCGGATGTCCGGGATGTCCAATCCTTCGATCTTCTTCTTCATCATGGTGGTAGCGAAGCTCTCCATACCGGGGAGTCCGGCGAGCATATGGGGGAGGGGAGCCGATGGGTTCCCCACCATCCCTGCCTTGAGCTTGTCCACCTTTTTCTCGGTGATGATGTCCAAACCCCAGAAGGTGAAGAACACCATGGCTTCGATCCCCATCATCCTTGCAGCGTTGGCGAGGATCAGGCCGGGGTATGCCATGTCCAGGCTCCCCTTCGAGCAGATGATCGCAACTTTCCGCGGCATGCCGTGATTGTTTCCGTTCCCGTCAGTCATGTTTTGATCCTCCCGATCAAACGCAGCCCTGGGGCTTACCGTATCCGGCCAGCTTCGAAGCCAGGATCCCGGGGCCTTTGGGGAAGAGCTTATAGATCTCCTTCATGGAGACGTCCGTGAGCTTGGTGATGCGCCGGACTCCCGGCGGTTCGCCCTGGCCCACCGCGTCTTGCCGTACGAAGTCCAGGACCACCCAGTGCCGGTCCGTCAGATCGATTCCGACCTCTTCGGCCATTCCTTCGGCGACTTCCCTCGTCCACTGGTTAGGGTCCTCCATGAATCCGTCGGGGCCCACTTCCACAGTGACTCCGCCGTAGGTCTTCTCTGCCATCTTTCACTCCTTTTTCCAAACGAATGGGCCACCCGGGCCCGGCTTGATGATCGTTGTTGGTTTCAGTCGGTTTTCTCATCCCGACCCAGGGAACGGAGTAGCTCCAGGAGAACCCCCGTACCCTTCTTGACCTCTGGATCCCGCATGGCGCGAAGGAGGCCCAGGGTGCCCACGGGAGCCGGAGCGGTCTTGTCCTTCAGGGCCGTCGTGGCCCGATCGGCAAGACTCAGCACCTCCGGCTGTGTCAGGTTTCGGACCGTCATGAGGATGTGGACGATGTTGTCGCCCAGGGCCCGGACGTCTTCCGGCTTAAATGCGGAGCTCACCCGGCGGAGGACCTTTACCCCCTCCTTAACGAACTCCAGGGTGCCGTCCTTCTCGAATTCCTGAAGGCGGTCGGAGGTGAGATGAATGATCCCGTTCGCCATGGGCATGAGGTCCTGCCCCAGCTCCATGACCATCTCTTTATCCCGTTTCAGCTCCAGAAGGATCTCCGTGGCCCGATCCAGTTTTTGACATGCTTCGAACAGCTTCTCCATTTGGGGGCCATTCATCTCGGCCATCCCCGATCCGTTGCCGTCAGGCACTGTCAGCTCGGTGCTCATGAGCCACCCCACTTTCCTGCCCAGGACATCTGGGCTTCAATGCCCGGAAGCTCGGAGCCCCTGAGCAGCAGATTCCAATAAACCCACCTGAATCCCATCTTTCCCCAGTGGTTCATCTCGCTCTCCCCCAGAAGGCTGAACGGCCCTACGCCAGGGAGGGGGTAATATCCGGGAAGGGGTTCGGTGTCGTAGTTGAAGTCGATGAGAACGGCCTTATTGAAGCCGGTCTCGATGAAGCAGTTTGCGTGACCGTCGAAGCCTTCCCAGAGCTCTCGTCCCTGGATGGCTCTGAGCACGTTCTCCAGGAGAATGTCGCCCTCGAAGTGAGCCACCGACCCGGCTTTGGATGTGTTCAGGTTCGTAGCATCCCCGATGACGAAGATGTCCTCCCAATCCTGGGATTGGAGCGTGTTCGGATGCGTAGGTACGAAGTCCGCGTGGTCGCCCAGCTCCGATCGAGCGATGACCTCGGAGCCTTGGTGATAAGGGACGGTCACGAGAAGATCGTACTCCATCTCGTCCCCGTCCCAGGTCGCCATCACGTTCCGTTCAGAGTGGATCTCGCCCGTGTTCCATATGGGCTGGACCTTGATATTCCTCTGCTCCAGCATGTCCCCCAGGAGGGCGGAAGCCTTCGGCTTGGTGAAGGCGCCGTCGAGGGGCGTGGCGTAGACGATCTCCGTTTTGTCCCGGACTCCCTCTTCCGTGAAGAACCAGTCGGCGAGGAAGAGGAACTCCAGGGGAGCCACCGGGCACTTGATGGGCATTTCCACCACGTTCAGGACAACCCGGCCACCCTTGAAGTGGCGCATATGGTCGGCCAGACGGGTTGCCCCTTCGAGGGTGTAGAAGTCGAAGATATTCTTCTGCCAGCCGTCTCCCTGGAGACCTTCCGTCTCCGTGGGCACGATGCGAGTCCCCGTGGCGATAATGAGGAAATCGTAGGAGAGTACGTCCCCGCCGGAGAGGTGAACGGTTTTTCCCTGAGGGTCCACCCTGTCGATCTCGGAGATGACGAACTTCACCCCCGGCGGGATGAATCGGCCCCGGGGCTTTTTCACGTCCCTGGGCTCGTACACGCCAAAGGGGATGAACAGGAGGCCCGGCTGGTAGATGTGGGTGTTGTCCTGGTCGACAACCGTGATCTCCCACTCGTCCACCTCCAGAGCCCGGGAGAGTTTGGCGGACATCATCGTTCCCGCAGTCCCCCCTCCCAGTATCACGATCTTTTTCATTGATGCTTTCTCCAAGTGTTCCGGGTCTTTGACCCGAGTCGATTCGGAACCTGAAAAAGCACAAGCCGTGCCAAAAAACGTTTCACGATTTAAGACGTTGATATAGATGGACTTAGCCGACACCCTGGTTCCGACTGGGATATATTTGAGACATGGTGTTGCAACTCAACGGGACATATTGTTGCAACATAGGGGTGGGAAACTGGTTTCTGCGGCAGGCTTGCGGTGGGTGGGCCCTACATCCGGTATTCTTTCATTTTTCGCCAGAGGGTGCTCCGGGACATGCCCAGGAGGTCAGCGGCTTCACCCCGTCGGTACCGAGTTCGTTCAAGGGCCTTCCTGATTCTGGCCATCTCCTCGGCCTCGCTGGGGGAGAACTCCAGGCCCCTGGTCGCAGGTGGGGGTGGATCTTCGGGTCGTGGGGTGGGCATTCGCCGTCCCTGGGCCTCGTCTGAGGGTTCGGATGGCGGGTGAACGGCATTCTCGGTTGAGACCAGCTCTTCCCCGTTTCCAGGCCCT
Source organism: Gemmatimonadota bacterium (assembly GCA_013043565.1). Lineage (GTDB taxonomy): Bacteria > Gemmatimonadota > Gemmatimonadetes > Longimicrobiales > Gaopeijiaceae > JABDNZ01. The sequence continues at coordinate 16,673 of JABDNZ010000382.1, forward strand.
AGCTCCACTGGCAGGTCACCAACGTGGATCGTCTGACCCTCGCAGACCGTAGTTGCGTACTCCAGAGCGTTTTCCAACTCCCGGACGTTCCCGGGCCACCTGTAGGCCAACAGGGCTCTCATGGCGCCCGGCGCGAGGCGAAGGGCTCTCCCTCTCGCTTTTCCGATCTGGTCCAACAAATGGCGGATCAGAAGGTCCAGATCCTCCCGGCGCTCCCGAAGAGGGGGCACCTCGATCGGCACCACACGGAGGCGGTAGTAGAGGTCTTCCCGGAACTCCCTCTTTGAGACCGCTTGGCCCAGGTCTACCCCAGTAGCAGCGATCACGCGGACGTCCACTTTTCGTGTTTTGGTATCTCCGACACGCTCGAACTCATGTTCCTGGAGGGCACGGAGCAACTTGGCCTGGAGTGGCAGCGCCAGGTCTCCAATCTCATCCAGGAAGAGGGTCCCGCCATCGGCGATCTCGAATCGGCCCGGCTTGTCTCGAACGGCTCCGGTGAAGGCGCCACGGACATGGCCGAAAAGATCGCTCTCCATCAACTCAGACGGCAGAGCGGCGCAATTCACCGCCACGAACGGTCCGGCTTTCCGGTGGGATGTATCGTGGACGGCCCGGGCGACGAGCTCTTTTCCGGTCCCGCTTTCGCCCGTGACGAGAACCGTCGAGTCATTGTCCCTCAGGAGATCGATGAGCCGGAAGATCCGCCGCATCGATGAGGACCGGGCCAGGATTCCCTGGAAAGAATTCTGGTTCTGTTCTTCCGGCTCCTCCTCCACCCGGAGCATCATGCTCAGGCGGGCACCGGATGCCCCGCAGTGGGAAGACTCGGAGATGGGCCCTACCGAGATGGAAACCGTGTGCGTTGTGCCTTCGGGGCCGTGGACGGTGGCCCGCCACCCCTCCCGTCGCTCTCCATCCAAAACCGCCCGACGGAATTCGCTCTCCTCGCCAAAAAGCTCCAGGCCCAGGAGCTCAGAAACCGGCTTGGCATAGAGAGCGTCCGGTTCGATTCCCAACCACTCTGGAAGGGCCCCGGAAAAACCCACCACCCTCATGTTTCCGTCAGCGATGATGAAGTAACGGCCCAGGGCACCTAGGAGGGTATCGAGCTCCCGGGGAGGACCTGAAGCAGCCGGCCGAGCTTCACCGACCGGTTGCACCGTCTCCACGGCCCCCTTCACCCGGTTGCCTTCCACAAACGCCCGTCCCGACTTCAGGACGTCCAATGTCGATCCGTCGGCCCGGTACAGGGTCAGCGGTACGTCCTTCACCTCCTTGTCCTGAAACACTCCACAACCCTGCAGGCACTCCTTGCACCGGATCATGGTGAGGCACGATCGGCCCAGGACCTCCTCGGCTTTGAACCCGGTCAACCGTTCCAGGGCGGGACTGACCGATACGATGTCCCGGTTCTCGTCCACCTGGAAAAAAGCCAGATCAGCCACGTCAGCCAAAACCGCCAGCTCCGCAGGGTCAGGTACCGATGAGCTCGGGGGGTCGGCGGGGGGCTTCTGGGTCTTGGTTGCCCTGTCGGGCGATTTTTTGGCTTTGGCCATGGTCAGGATTCCTAAGTTGCAACGATTTGTTTCAACGTGATGATGGCGGGAGTTTGAGTCAAGGGAGTGCGGCTTACCCGCCGGGTCGGAAGGAAACCTGAACCCAGGAATGTCTGATTGGCGGATTGAGTTGATTCACCCCTCGACGCGGCGGGCATTTTCCTCTTTATTACACGACTACTTTTGAAACACACGAGCCTGGCGGGCCGGGTTCGTCACAATTTGATCAACAGGCAAGGAGACCAGTGATGCTGGAGTTGAACAAAGGTGTGGACATCCTCACCGACGTGGGCGGGGTGACGACCATCGAGCAAGCCCGGGCCGTCATCGCCGAGAACCTCGACGAGGTGAATCAGGCGAAGCTCGCCCCCATCACGAATGAAGATGCGCTGATCAAGATCGCTGCCGCCATCAGTATGTGTCAGCCGGATAGCGTGTTCATCAACACCGGTAGCGCCGAGGATCTGGACTGGATCCGTAAGTACTCCCTGGAGAAGGGCGAAGAGAAGCCCCTCGCCAAGAAGGATCACACGATCCACTTCGACCTCCCGCAGGATCAGGCTCGCCTCGTCAACCAGACCTTCTACATCGTCAACGAGGACGAGAAGATCAGCGCCCTGGCCAAGAAGGTGCTCCGCAGCGAAGGCCATGCCTACGTGAAGGAGTACATGACGGACATCATGAAGGGAAAGATCATGATGATCGGCTTCTACTCCCGGGGCCCGGTGGGGGCCAAGGCTTCCACGCCGGCCATCGAAATGTCCAGCTCCACCTACGTGCTACACTCTGCGGAGCTGCTGTACCGAAACTGTTATGACAAGTTCGATGCCGAGGCAGAGCGTCGTGGGATCTTCTTCACCAACGTCCACTCCGAGGGCCCCAACCGCCCCGAAGACGTGCCCAACGCGCGCATCTTTATGGACCGCTCGTGGCTGACCACCTTCTCTACCTTTTGCACCTACGCCGGGAACACCCTTCTCATGAAGAAGGGGAACCACCGATTCTCCGTGGACTACGCTACCTACTTCGGTAGTGACAAAGAGCTCTCCGAGCACATGTTCATCACCGGCATGAGGGGTCCAGGGGGCCGGGTGACCTACTTCGCCGGCGCTGCGCCTTCCGGTTGCGGAAAGACCACCACGGCCATGGTGGGGACCGACTTCGTGGGTGACGACCTCGCTCAGATCTGGATCGCCGACGACGGCACTGTCAGGGCAGTGAACCCCGAAGCGGGAATCTTCGGGATCGTGGAGGACGTGAACAGGGAGGGCGACCCGTTCCTCATGAAGGCCCTCAGGGACGACGACACCGAGGCCATCTGGTCCAATGTGCTGGTGTCCGATGACGGCGTTCCCTATTGGACTGGAAGCGGCGAGGAGATGCCTGATAAGGGCGTGAACTTCCAGGGTGAGTGGTTCGAGGGTAAGACCGACGCCAACGGCAACCCGATTCCAAGGAGCCACAAGAACTCCCGGGTAACCGTGAGCGCCAAGGTCATCGCCAACCATAACGCTGAAGCCAACGCTGATCCGGCCGGGGTGCCCATCAAGGTTGTTACCTACTCAGGCCGTGATGCCGACACCATGCCCCCGGTGTGGATCGCAAAGGATTCCGACTCCGGCGTCGCCATTGGCGCAAGCATCGTCTCAGCAGCTACGGCCACGGAGATTGGCGCCACCGGCGTGAAGCGGCAGCCTTGGGCCAACGCCCCGTTTATCCCCGGCGCTCTTGCCGACTACATGAACGTTCAGTTCAAGTTTTTCAACAGCCCCGATCTGAACGATGCCGACCGCCCCAAGATGGCTGGGCTCAACTACTTCCTCACCCACGAGAATCGTGGGGGCCCCGGGACCGGCCTGCTAGGTGAGAAGAAGGACGTGAGGGTCTGGCTCGGGTGGCTGGAGCGTTACGTGCATGGCGAGGTGGGGGCGATTGAGACCCCTATCGGCATGCTCCCGGAATACGAGGACCTGAAAGAACTCTTCGCCGAGATCGACAAAGACTACCCGAAGAGCCTCTACGACATGCAGTTCGCCCTTTACGTCGATAACATCGTCGCACGGATCGACCTGCAGACCGAGGCTTACGGCAAAGAGGAGAACCTTCCGGCGAAGCTGTTCGAGGTCTACGAGGAACAGAAGGCCGGCCTCCTGGCTCTGAAGGAGAAGTTCGGCTCTGTCGTGGGTGTGGATCAGTTGATCTAGGAGGATCCACCGAGGACGACGGTCTCGGGCTGAGACGCGTTACAAAGGGGCCGGCTCCAAGGAGCCGGCCCCTTATTTTTTCGCTAAGCCGGCGGTCTCAGGACCCTCCGACCCCTGACCCCACGGGCTCGACCGAGAGACCGTCCCGGGCCGTCCGGGCCGCCTCGATCCAAGGGGCGAAGTCGGAATCAGCGTCCTCCCAAAGGTCCAGGAACCTGGTGTAGTACTGGATCGCCTCGGGAGCCTCACCCCGTCCCTGGTGGATCTCGGCCAGTCGGAGATACGCGTAAGCCAGGTGTCCGGCATCATACCATAAGTCGGCTGAAGGAAGGTCCGTGAAGCGCTCGTACATGACCTGCACCGAATCCTGTTGGCCCATGCTGTCGAAGGTCCGGGCCAGCCACGGGTAAGCGCAGGTCGCACAGGCGTTCCCGTCGTCGAAACGGCGGAAGGCATCCAGGGCCTCTTCCGGCCGGTCCTCGGCAAGGGCGATCACCCCACGGGCACCGTCGGCCCATTGCTCCGCTTCCTCCGCATGATCGGCTTCCGGATTCTCTTCGTATTCTGCGAGGAGATCCCTCGCCTTCGACGGTTTGCCTGAGGCGGCATAGGCAAAAGCCAAGTGGGTATATGGCCGATCGAGTGGGGCCAACTCCTCCAACGGATGAAGGGTCAATGCATCGTCCAAGAGCCCGCTCGCATGCTCGGGGTCGTCGAGCAGGAGCCTCTCGGCCACCACCCGGCGGGCCATACGGAGAAGATAGGTGCCCCGGATTCCGCGGTCCGTGCTGATCTGGAAGGCCCGCTCCCAACGGTTCCGAGCGGATGCCATCTGGCCCTGGAGTGCGTCGAGGTGCCCCCACCATTCGTAGGCGATGGCTTCCCAGAAGACCGTGCCCCTCTGGTCGTCCAGGAGAGCTTGGGCCAAGACTTGTGCGCTGTCGTACTGCTGCTCGTAGGCCGCATTCAGGACGAAGGCCAGCTTGACCTCCGGGTTGGTGGGAAACCTCTCCTGGAACAGCTCTGCGATCACCGTTGCCGAGTCCCACTGCCTTTGCCGGGCCAGCGCGCCGGAGAGATTGCTGTAGTACAGACGGTTCGTTCCGTCGACGTTTAGGGCTTCAGCGTAGTAGTCCGAAGACCTCTCGAAGTCACGGAGCTGGCCGTAGATGACGCCGAGATTGTTCAGGGCGTACGTGTCGTCGGGATACATGTCCAGCACATTTCGGTATGCGCTGATCTGGAGATCCCGGTTTCCCGTGACCACCGAATGGTACGCGGCGGTTACCAGATAGCGCTCCCGTTCGGTGAGCCGATCGCGGTACTCGTATGCCTTGGTGGCGGCCTCTACGGCCCGGGCCCTCTGCTCTCCCTCGTTGCTAAGAATGATCGCGGTCTTCCGGTGCGCCATGGCGAACATTGAATCTTCGGCGATGGCCTCGCCCAGAAGTTGCAAAGCCCGGGTTTGGTCCCCTTGGTTCCAGGCCTCCAGGCCCTGGGAGAAGACACGCATGGCCCTCATCGATCCGGTGGTGACCCGCTCCAGGGGTCTTCCGGCACGGATATCCCGCAAGGACTCGCCGAATCTCTCTCGCATTCGATCAGAGAGGCGGTCGGTGGCATCGACCAGCGCCTCCGGACTCGCTGCCAACTCCGTTTCGGCCAGGAGGATTTCTCCGTCGGTGGCCACCAACCGTGCGGAAACCGTCAGCTGCGATCCGATCTCCGAGACTTCGCCGGTGATGATCCCCTTGAGTCCCTCCCGCTCGGCAGCTGCCATGGCGACTTCCTCCGTGATCCCTTCCGAGCCGTCACGACGCATGAGCTGAAGGGTCCGCGCTAGCTGCAGAGGATCCATGGTCGAGATAGCCGTGGACTGCGAGAGCCCGATCCGCATTAGCTCGGTGACCGTGGTTCCGTGGGTGCTTTCACTCGTCCGGTTCTCGAAATCGGCCAGGATCAACCTTTCCCGATCCTCCATCTCGCCGGAAGTGATGAGGGTAGCCGACGGGCCGATTCCGATGGCTCCAGCTGCTGCCAGGACCGTCGTGATTACTGCCAGCCCCCCGAAGGCCAAGCCTCCGCCGGAGAGGGTACGACGCCAGGTGAAGAAGCCGGACGCTTCGGCATCCTGTTCAAGGTCCTTTGCCCGTTTCTGTTCTTGGAAGGCAGTGGCCAGGACCAGCGGAAACCCGATCAGGAGGAGTCCTATTGCAGCGCCAAAAACCCACGTTGGCAGTCCAATCTGCAGCACGAGCAGGTATACGACACCGAGGACCAAAAGCCCTGCTATGCCGAAGGCTCCGGCCGCCAGCGCTGGGCTCACGGTGGATCGAGGGGTGGGGACCACACCTGTGCTCGAAGGTCCGGGCCGGAGAGCCTCGGCGAAATTGGCGGCGGGACTGAACCGGTCGGCGGGAGTCTTAGCCAAGGCCCGCATGAGCGCCGAAGCGACTTCGGCCGGGACGGCAGGCCGAAGCGTTGTGATGTTGGGTGGATCGGCAGCCAGGTGCTGGTGGACGACACTTTCGAGGGAACCGGTGAAGGGGGCTTTTCCAGCCAAGCATTCGAAAAGGACGCAACCCAGGCTGTAAAGGTCACTTCGACCATCGAGGTCAGCGCTCCCGGCCGCCTGCTCGGGGCTCATGTAGAGGGGCGTTCCAATAGACATGCCGGTACCGGTCAGCCGCTCACCGCCTGCGGCCCGGATGGCCCTGGCTATCCCGAAGTCGGCGACTCGTGCGTGCCCGCCGGCCAACATGATATTTGCCGGTTTGATATCCCGGTGCACCACTTCGCGGCTGTGAGCATAAGAGAGGGCATCTGCCACCTCTCGGGCGATCTGAAGGGCGTCGTCCAGGGGAAGTTGCTTTTCCCGATCGAGGCGGTCTCGTAGGGACTCGCCCTCTACGTTCGGCATGACGTAGTAAAGGAAGCCGCCGGCTTCACCGGAGTCATACACCGGGAGGATATGGGGATGGTCGAGCCCCGCGGAAATCTCGATTTCCCGGAGGAACCGTTCGGTCCCCAACGCCGAGGCCAGCTCTGGCTTCAAGACCTTGATGGCCACCTTCCGGCTGTGCTTCAGGTCCTCGGCGAGATAGACGGTCGCCATGCCCCCGCGTCCCAATTCCCGCAAAACGGTATACCGTTCGCTGAGAGCCGCAGTCAGGCGCTGCTGCAGTTCTTCCATTTCCTCTCCTTGGGTGGGTATGCCAGGAATCTACCCCCAAGGGCGAAAACGATCTAGGAATCTCTCTCGTGGCCTCGCTCAGGGGGCGACCTCAATACTTTCGCTGGCGCAACGATTCAGGCGACTCCCTATGTGTACTTTCTCCCGCTGGAGCCAAAGGAATCCGGTCGGTGGGTACGCCATGCACAGGGGACCGGCGGGGAACGTTTGGGTCACTGGCCGGCGCTCGTGGTGCCGTTGACATCGCCGGGAAGGTACCCCCGGCCGTTTCCGGGGAATAGGGAAAAAAAACGATGGCCCCGCTTTGCCGGTCCCCGGGCCTCCGGGTAGGTTACCCTCCGCCTTTCCTTCACCCTGGGGTCTGCGAGGATGAAAAGACACCTGTCCCACAAGACATGCTTTCGTGCGTATGTTGCCCTACTCTTTTGCTCTCAGTTCCTCCACTCGAGTTGTGAGCCCCCTCCGCAGGCAAACGGTCCTCGGGCCCTGACCGTCATGCAGGCCTCCGTGTCCATCGGGGATCCTCACATTGCCAGTGATTCCTCCAACCGGCTGAGCATTCTGTTTTCCATCTACGATGCTTTGGTCGAGTTGGACGCCGCTGGGGAGTTCAGTCCCTCCCTGGCCGAAAGTTGGGAGGTCACTGAGGACGGCCGTAGCTGGACTTTTCATCTGCGCGAAGGAGTGGTTTTCCACAATGGACAGCGGCTGACCGCGTCAGATGTCGTGGCCACGCTAGGCCGGGTGTTGGACCCAGCTATCGGGGGGGCCTTCGGGACCCAGGGGGTATACATCAGCTACCTGGGAACGGCCGAGATCTCCGCCCTGGACGACTCGACCGTCAGGATCGTCACCGAGGACCCCATGGCAGATCTTCTCGATCTTCTGGTCGCGATGCCTATCGGTCCTGCCGGTGAGTTGGACAAACTGCCAGGTGGGTACGTGGGAAGTGGACCCTATGAGGTCCGAGAGCAGTCCGACGGACGTTTGGTTTTGACGGCGCACGATCAATTCTGGGGGAAGGCTCCCGACTACCAAGAGATCACCTGGATGGCTGAAGGCGACACGGACAAGCGGGTCGAAGCCGTGTTGACCGGTGAAGCCGATATCGCGGCCGGGATCGGGATCCAGGGCCGGGAACGGATCGAGGAGGATGGGAGCGCCGTGGTCCGTGAATGGGATAGCGGGCTAGCAATCATCTTCATGATCAATGCCCTGGAGGGGCCCGGAGAGGATCGACGGGTGCGGCAAGCCTTGAACTATGCGTTGGACGTCGAGGAGATCATTGCGGAAATAAAATCTGGAGCAGCCAAGCGCCTCAACGGATATCTGACCCCCCACCACTTCGGCTACAACCCGGGAACCCCGACCTACCCCCATGATCCGGTCAAGGCTCGGAGTCTCTTGGCCGAAGCCGGTTATCCCGATGGCCTCAGTCTGGTCTTTGACATTCCGTCGGCAATGCCGGACGAGGCGCCTGAACTGGCCCGACTGATGGCCGAACAGTATGAGCGAGTAGGGATCTCATTGAAGATTGTCGAGCACCAGGACAGGGCTGCCTACTCCGAGATGGTTCGGGCGAAGAGCATCAACGACGCTGCTGCTTTCGACTCCAGTCCAAGAAGTACGTATCGCGTTTTGAGAGAGAAACTCCACTCGGGACTCCGTGGTCCTTGGTGGGAGGGCTACCAAAACGATGAGGTGAACGCTCTCATCGAAAGGGCTGAGGCGACCATTTCAGATCCGGAGAGGCAGGCCATCTACCGACGGATCTACACGATCATCCGAGACGATGCCCCGTGGATCTTCCTTTACAGTCCCACCAGGTATTGGGGCGTGAGCCCGACCATGGCCGATTGGAGGCCGAGAGCCGACGGCCTTCTCATTTTCTCATGAACAGCAGGGTTCGGGGATAACCCCAGGGGAATTCAATGGAATACAGGGTGCTGGGCAGAACCGGTGTGAAGGTATCTCCCCTGGTTTTGGGTACGGCCAACTTCGCCGACCCTACTCCCGAGGATGAAGCGAAGAAGATCCTGTTCCGGGCGGTCGACTCGGGCATCAACATGATCGACACCGGAAACAGCTATGCAAACGGGGAATCGGAACGGATCCTTGGCCGGGCCCTCAAGGAAACCGAGTTACGCAAAAGCGTGCTGATCGCCACCAAGGTTTTCCCTCCAACCGGGCCTGGGCCCAACGATCGCGGGAATTCGAGGCTCCACATCATGCAAGCCTGCGAGGACTCCCTCGAGCGGTTGCAGACCGACTATATCGACATCTACTTCATCCACCGTTTCGACCCTGAAACCCACCAGGAGGAGACACTGGCCGCATTGGACGACCTGGTGCGGTCTGGGAAAGTCCGTTACGTGGCTTGCTCCACTCACCCCGCATGGCGGGTGATGGAGGCCTTGGCGATCAGCGATCGCCGGGGCTATGCCCGATATTGTTGCGAGCAACCCCCCTACAACCTCCTCGACAGGCGGATCGAGAACGAGCTGGTGCCGCTTTGTCTCGACCATGGCCTCGGCCTTTTTCCCTGGTCTCCTATTGCCCAGGGGGTGCTGGCCGGTCGCTATTCGGAGGCGGGGGTGTTTCCGGAGGGCTCGAGGG
>JABDNZ010000384.1 GCA_013043565.1 Gemmatimonadota bacterium
CTCAATGGTCGCAGACACTGGAGAGACGGCGACCTCGGCCGCAGTTGGCTCCACTACGTTCACCGGGATCGTGTCACTTGCAGCACAGCAGATAGCCGAAGCTACGATGAATGCTTGGCCATAAGCCAATGGCGTCACTACTCCTCCTCCATCCACGCTGGCCACGTCTGGATCGAGACTCGTCCACTCGAAAGAGGCATCCGGGACCGAAGCTCCCAAGGAATCGAATGCGGCAGCCGCCAGGGTCCCGGTCCCGCCCAAACCCTCGAGATTCAAGGCCTCGGGTGAGATCTGAACCGCCGTGACTCCCGGCCCGACCTCCGGCAGCGAAACCTCCACCAGGGCCGTATCGGCTGCCTCACAACACTCTTCGGCTGAGGCTACGATCAAGGCCTGCCCCGGCCCCGTCGAGGTCACCACGCCACTCGTGCTGACCGTAGCCACGGACGGATCGACGCTCGACCATAGGACGTTGGCCTCTTCGACCGGCTCACCGAAACGGTCGTGGACGGAGGCCGAGAAAACCGTCGTCTGATTCACGCCGACCAGCTGAATCGTGGCCGGGTCGATCTCGACGGTGAAATCACCAGGGGCAACGACTGCCTCTTCCACCTGGACCACCACCGTGTCGGTGGCCGTACAACAGGCCACCGAGGCCACGATCATGGCTTGTCCCAGGGCCTTCGATGTCACCACGCCTCCCTGGCTTACGGTAGCGACAGACGGATTCAGGCTGGTCCAGTCAAAACTAGCACTCGAAACCTGGGCCCCCAAGGAATCGAAAGCAACGGCCGACAGCTGTGCGAACTCGTCCACGCCCTGTATCGTGACTGCATCAGGAGCGATCTCGATGCGTCGAACGAGGTCGGGAGGCCGGTTTACCGTTACACCCACAGTGGCGAACACACCGTCCACTGAGGCCAGAAGTTGCAGGGATCCCTCGGCCAGCCCGGTAACGAGGTGCGAGGCGCTGACAATAGCGCAGTCTGGCTCGGAGCTCTCCCATTGGACCGCTGGATTTGAGATCGGGTTCCCGTACGCGTCCTGCGCGGAGACGGCGATCTGGCGGGTTTCCCCAACGTCGACTTCCAACTCGGTAGGCTCCACCGCCAACATGACAACTGGGCCGGCCACGGCCTCGGCCGTGAACTGGACGGTTCCGACGCCGTCGACCAGGGCCTGGAGGGTATGGTCACCGACTTGGGTTCCCAGGGTCCAGTCGGTCTCGGTGACCCCATTCAGATCGGTAAAGGTGGCCCCGTCCCCCGGCTGTCCCGAGTTGAGGAAGGGCGCGCCCCCACTCGAGCCCGCGGCTCCCGAGGCCCCTGGAACCGTCCATTGGACGGCGATTCCGGGCACTGGATCCCCCACCTGGTCCAGGACGCGGACCCGGACCGGTTCAGCAAGAGTCTCTCCGACCTTCCCGGTCTGAGCATTCCCGGATCCGCGGTTGATCCGAGATGCCTTCCGGGTTTCCACGACCACCACAGCGGATCCCGTGAGATTCAGCCCGTTCGAGGCGGCCGTGACCTGACCGGTTCCTGCCCTTAGCCCCGTGACCTTTCCGGCGTTATTTACCCGAATCACGCCCGAACCGTCCGCTTCCCACTGGAAGGTATTGCCTTCGATCTCGTTCCCGTACTGATCCACGACCGCGGCATTCAAAGACTCCTGCCGCCCGACCACCGTCATGGTCTCCTCAGGGGTCACGACGACACCGTCCGGGTCCGCGGGATTGGCCTTGGCCCTCCACTTTTTCCCTTTGGCCTTATCATGACTCGGCGCGGTCGACGGCCCGTTCCCGCCAAGAGAACCGGCCGAGCTGTTGGAACCGACCATCGGAGGGGAACACGTCGCTTCCTGCTCGCCGGCCAAAGTCCCCAGCTGCCAGAGGATTTCCGTGATCCCCTGATGGTCGGTGGGTGAGACAAGGACCTGTTCCGCGGTCCCTGTTCCTCCGAACAGGCCGCCGCCATCCGTGAAGGTCCATTCCATGGACAGACCCGGGAGGACGTTGCCGAACTGATCGGTAACCTGCGCTCTGAGGGCTTCCGGAAGAACGTCCGTGACGATCCCTTCCTGTTCATCCCCGGCCACCGGGTTCACGGTGGCTGAGTCGTAGTCCGGTAGGGCGTCGATGAGGACTTCCACTTCGCCGAGGCCGGCAGCCTGAGCTCTAAGAGTCTGATCTCCGGCCCCGGTTCCCAGGATCCAGTCCACCCGGGCCACACCATCCAGGCCCGTTGTCTTCGTTTGGTGGGAAAGGATCCCCTCCCCGGAAAGGATCTGGAAACTGACGTCCACGCCCGGGACCGGGACGCCGTCCTTGCTTACGGCTGTTACACCAACGCTGTCATGGACAGGTCGGCCCACGATGCCGGCCTGGACAAGGGAGGCATCCACCTCGATATGGTCGGGAATCGCCCAGACCGTTGCCGAAGCGTTGGCCGTGATGGAGGTATAGCGAGCCGTTACCGTCGCCTCACCATGTTTGGTGGCCGTGACGTTCCCGTAGGCATCGACTGTGGCGTGTTTCGATGGAGAGACGCTCCAAGTGACCTGAGACGCCCCCATGACGGTGTTGCCGAGCTTGGCCTGGAGAGAGACCTGCTCCCCCTCGGTCAGAATGAAAGAGGCCGGCTCGATGGTAAGATTGGAACGGAGCGGCGCCGTTGGAGAATCGCTCACGACGACCGGATCCGAGCCACCGCCGGAACATGCGGAAAGAAGGAAGGCCAGGAGTGGGAAGACGCCGAGTGGCGGGAGGCGGTATCGCCTGAAGTCGGAGATCATACTGCGGATGGCTACTAAGGGCTGCGCGCTGCTGTTTGAATCGGCTACAGACTTGAGCATCTCCGCCACTCCCAGGCTTCCTTCGAATCCCCGCCCCGCGTTCGGTCGCGGGCTGGCGGGGGGAAAAAGGGCCGCCAGGCGATCACTGACTGAGTCACTCCCTGAGTCAGGATCCGCTGGCGGCCCGGCGAGCCTGGGGAGGCTGACGCTTCCCGGTAGCCCCGTAGCTCTGCGCCACCGGCTTTCGCCGGCTTTGCTCTGAGCAGCGGTCATCTGCGTCGGCGGCACCAACGCGTTTCAGAAGGGAGATCTACAAGTCTCGTTCCTTCAAACGGCAAGGGAATGGAATACCTGCTTTTGCGCGGAAACTCTTGTTTATCAGAGACTTGCAGTGTTCGGAATCGAATCGTACCGACGATTCTCCAGGAAATGTTTACCTGGTGGGAACAAATTTTTCCTGCGGGTAGAATGTGGGATTCGGCGCTACTTCCTTGGGGTCCTTGGAAGGGGGGCGGGGAAGGGGTGGACCTTTTTGATCCACCAGGTGACCCCTTTCAGTCCGGCCTCCGGAAGCCAGTGGAAAACGGGACGCCCGGAAGGGTCGCCCTCTCATCTGGCTGGTCCCCCCGAAAGGAGGATCAAAGGCGGAGATCAGCCTCCTGGGGCTCGAGCAAGTATTTCAGGTCGTACAGGACATGAGGGTCTTTCCCAAGGTCTCGGATTGCCTTGGCACCCATGGCCCGGAACTCTCGATGAGCTACCGCGAGGACGATGCCGTCGTAGGATCCCGGCTGGAGCGTTGGGATGAGTTCGATTCCGTATTCCTCCTTGGCCTCGGCTGGCGATACCCAGGGGTCGAAGAAGTCTACCCGACAGTTGTAGTCCTCCAGTTCCTGCCCGATGTCCACCACGCGCGTATTTCTAAGGTCGGGGCAGTTTTCCTTGAAAGAGAGGCCCATGATGAGGATCCGGGAACCGTCGACATGGATCCTCTTCTGAGTCATGGCTTTTACCAGGCGGGCGGCAACATAGGCACCCATTCCATCATTGAGGCGTCGTCCCGCCAGGATGATCTCCGGATGGTACCCCAAGGCCTTGGCCTTATGAGTGAGGTAATAAGGGTCGACCCCGATGCAGTGTCCTCCTACCAGGCCAGGCCGGAAAGGTAGGAAGTTCCATTTCGAACCGGCGGCGTTGAGAACCTCTTCCGTGTCGATCCCCATCTTGTTGAAGATCATCGCCAACTCGTTGATCAGCGCAATGTTCAGGTCCCGCTGTGTGTTCTCGATGACCTTTGCAGCTTCGGCCACCTTGATGCTGGCGGCCTTATGAGTCCCGGCGGTGATGATTTCGCGGTAGAGGGCGTCAACTAGGTCGGTGGCCTCCGGGGTCGATCCGGCCGTAACCTTGGTAATGGTGGTCAGACGGTGCTCCTTGTCTCCGGGGTTGATCCTTTCCGGGCTATACCCGACAAAGAAGTCCTGGTTGAAAGTCAGTCCCGAAAGACCCTCCAGGACCGGCACACATTCCTCTTCGGTCGCTCCGGGGTAGACCGTGGATTCATAGATCACGAGGTCGCCGGCCTTCAAGACCTTTCCGACTGTCTCACTGGCCCTGATGAGTGGGGTCAGGTCCGGCCGCTTGTGCTCATCAATCGGGGTGGGGACCGTTACGATGAAGCAGTTGCATGGGCCCAGCGCCTCCAGGTCCGTGGTGAAGGTCAGGTGTTTGGCCTCCACCAAATCCTCCGGCTCTATCTCGAGCGTGTGGTCCTGCCCGGATTCAAGCTCTTTAACCCGGGCCTCGTTGATATCGAAGCCGACGACGGAGCGATGCTTTCCGAACTCCACGGCCAGGGGAAGCCCGACATACCCGAGGCCGATGACGGCGAGTTTGAGATTCGAGAGGTCGTTCATGGATCAGATTCCGAGATTCGGGGTCAGTTCGGCAAGAGCCGCTTGGCATACCAGCGAACAGACTCTTTCATGCCTTCCGCGATACTATGGCTGGGTTCGTAGCCCAACAGGGTTTTCGCTTTTTGGATATCGGCCAGGGAATGGCGGACATCGCCGGGGCGAAACTCCGTATACTCCGGGGGGGGTGGATCCAAACCGGGTATCAATGCCTGGAGCTCCCCCCGGATCAGTTGGTACAACTCGTTCAGACTGGTCCTCGAGCCGACTGCCACGTTGTAGACCTGATCGAGAGCGTCTTCGTTCTCCGCGGTGGCGGCCAGGAGGTTGGCTTGCACAGCATTCTGAATGTAGCAGAAGTCCCGGCTCGTCTCCCCGTCCCCGTAGATCTGAGCCGGTTCGCCTTCAACCATTGCGGCAATCCACCTGGGGATGACGGCGGCATATGCCCCGTTCGGGTCCTGCCGGGGTCCGAAGATGTTGAAATACCTGAGTCCCAGCGATGGAAGGCCATAGGAGCGGGAGAACACCTCGGCGTAGAGCTCGTTTACATACTTTGTGACGGCATATGGGGAGAGAGGATTCCCGATATTGTGTTCGACTTTTGGCAGGTCCGGGTGGTCGCCGTAGGTTGAACTGGAGGCCGCGTAAACGAATCTGTTCACTCCCTCGTCTCTCGTGGCGACCAACATGTTGAGGAAGCCGTCAACGTTGGCTTGGTTGGTTCCAATAGGGTCTGCTATGGATCTGGGCACAGAGCCAAGGGCTGCCTGGTGGAGAACGTGATCCACCCCGGCCACGGCCTCGCGGCAAGTCTCCAGGTCCCTGATGTCTCCCTCGATGAATCGGAAATTCGGCCAGGTATTGGGGGAAACTGCGGACCGAACCTGTTCCAGGTTGTCAGGAGAACCGGTGGAGAAATTGTCGAGGCCGACGACCTGTTGGTTCATCGCGAGTAGAGCCTCCAGGAGGTTGCTTCCGATGAAGCCGGCCACTCCGGTCACAAGCCAGCAGTCTTGTTGGTCCCTTATTCGGGCACATGCCCGATCGAAACGATCCACGGTCTATTCCCGGTAATGAGGTTCTTCTTCAAGTCTCCAAGATAAACGATCCCTCCAGCCTAGCGAGCCCAACCGAGGCCACTAATTCTCGGCCTCCCACCCATGGGTTTCCTCGTGGGTCCCGCAACCTCCGTACCGGAACGGCCGGGTTGCAATTCCTGGTATCGCTCCGAAACATTGAGGGATGCTCGGCATTGAATAGGGAACGAACCGCCCAATCCGTCTAAAACCCAGGTGCATCGATGGTTTTTTCAGGAAGGCGTCTCATTCAGGTTTTGATAGTGTTGAACTTCATACTCCTGATTTGCTATGTGCTTGCATTCAGAGTACTGGAAATTCCCTCCTATACATTCAACCAGTGGTTCGACATCGACTCGGAGCACAATCTCCCAACGTACCTGTCCAGCCTCCAGCTGTTGATTGTCGCGCTCCTTTCAGCTTGGAGGGGGGAACAGCGAGCCTCGGGAGATCCTGCCCACCTTGTCCGCTTCTACAGGGTAATGGCTGGTGGTTTCCTTTTTCTCTCCGTCGATGAGGTCGCTCAGATCCACGAGGGCCTGACCATCCTCATGGCCAATCTCGGCGTAAACTCACCCTTCCCGGGGGGGTTCGGCATATGGATCTTGATCTATCCCTTGCTGGCCCTTGGGTTGCTCCTGCTCGTCTGGAGGGGGTTCCGCGCATTCCTGGCCCAGACTTCCGGCCGTTCGACATTTTTTCTGGGGGTCTGTTGTTATTTGGGTGGAGGTGTCTTGGTGGAGCTCGGGTCCTATTTCTTTGCGAGTCCGGGAGAGGCCAGCCAGTTCTATTTCGTTCTCGTTGAAGAATCACTGGAAGTCGCGGGGCAGATCCTCATGGTGGCGGGTTTGCTCGAGCGCAACCGGGACTCGGTTCTTTCCCTTTCAGGAGGGTCAGCCCTCCGGGAATGAAAGGTCGAGAGCGGGTATGGCCACCCTGGCAGCGTCCAGGGCCAGTTCCAGCGCAGCCTCCGTACCACCCTCGAGAACCGGCACGACGATGCGAACCAGCGCCTCGTCGCTTCGCCGGCGGATTGCGGCGTCCCGGAGGAGATCCAGCTTGACGAGGTACTCACTGTGCCTGACTCGGCCCCGGCCCTGGTACCAATAAAGGACGAGTGCCTGCTGGGATCCGTTCTGAAGAAGGTACTTGTTGACGGTTACGGCTCTTCCCCCCACCTCGATGGCAACGGGCTCCGAGGACAAAGGCTCCCACCCCGCCCCGGGGAGGCAGTTCTTCGGTGAGTGGATCGTGTTTCCCTGAGTTTGCGATTCGTAGTACCCGACGTAGAGACTGAAAGAGGACGAGGGTGGTTCTATTCCCACCGTGGTTGAATCCCCCTGAGGCGATACGGCCTCGGGGTCGGCAGCTGGAGGATCGAGGTCGGTTTGACCGGGCTCCGCCTTCTCATACAACCGGAAGAGATAGTTCGAGAACCCTGCCACTGCGGCTTCATCGTCCGGAACGGTCAGGTCCTGCCCCAGGTGCCCCTGGACCTCCATCGGGACGACCTCCCCCAGGGGCCGCCGCAGGGGAAGTGTGTTTTGCTCCGCGGCGCCGAGAGTCAGGACGGCTCCCAGAACGAGTATCAAGGTCGGAACCCATGGAAGCTTCATGATCTGATCTATGACTCCGCTCTTTGAGGCTTCCAAAGCCGTTCAAGGGCCCCCAGGCCGGCCGTGACGACCCATGTCAGAAGCAGGGCAACCACGAAGATGCCCCACCCCTCGCTCATGTGCATAAAACCCTCACCCATGGCCGGATCGACAAAAAAAACGAGGAACCCCGTGAGGAAGACTCGGACCCCGTTCAAGGCCATGGCAATGGGGAGTACGAGCAGAAGAAGGAGGACCCGACTCACCGGATGCCGGAGCCAAAGGGCTCCAAGGAGAACTCCCAGCGAAACCAACGCCGTCAGAGACCTCAACCCGCTGCAGGCTTCGGTGACGAAGAGGGTCTGGCCCGGGAGATGAATGATGTTGCCTTCCAGGAGCACGGGGACACCCCTCCACTCGAGGAGGAATGCGCCGAGTCGGGAGGCCCGGATCTGGAGGGGGAACGCCAGAGAGGAGAGCACCACCTGGGGGAGCGGGATGGAGAGGATCAGGAGCGTGAACGGCAACCACCATCTCAATGCCTGTTTGAGGCCCCAAACAAAAACCACCAGTGCGAACAGCGCAGCGACGAGAGAGAGTCTCATCGTAAACAGCTCGGCGGCCAGCGCCGAGGCGTAGCGCAGGAGCACGGCCCCAACCAATAGGGCCGCACCCAGGAAGGGCTGAGGTTCCCGGTCTTTTCCAAGGCCTCGATGCCAGGCCAGGACAAGGGCTAGGGGTCCGAGCAACAGGCCATGTTGAGCTTCGGGATTCACCCACCAGTCCCGAAGGAGGGTAGTCGCCGGGCTGTAGAACAAAACAGCAAAGGCCAGCCCAGAAAGGAGTGTCGGGGCCAGCCATTTGATGTTCGCCCTTGACGGGGTCGCTTGGGGTGTATTCATCCTGCCATCACGTTTGCCCTTGGGTTACTAATGATAGCCTTTCCGGCCAAGGACCACCGGAACGGTCTTGGCCATGATCTTAAAGTCCTCGGCGGTGGAGCAATCCTCCAGATATTCAAGGTCATACCCCAGTTTGCGCTCAACATCCTTGACCGTAGTGTCGTAGCCGTTGTTGATCTGAGCCAGACCCGTGATCCCCGGGAGAACCTGCTGCCTTTTTGAATAATCCGAGATTTCCGAGCGGAGTTCCTTGAAAATCTCCGGTTGTTCCGGGCGGGGCCCGACAATGTTCATGTCACCGAGGACGACGTTGATGAGTTGCGGCAGTTCGTCAAAGCGAAAGGCTCTGAGGACCCGTCCCACGGGAGTGACCCTGGGGTCGTCCTTCATGGCCCAAACTTGCTGTGCCTCTCCCTCCTCCTGGTACATCGTCCTGAACTTGTACATTCGGAAGACCTTGCCGCCGGAATCGCCCCCGCGCCGATCGCTGGCTCCCCGGTTTCGAACCCTCCGGTCTCTGGGCTTCCTGCGCCGATTCAGTCCGACCCGCTCCTGAGCATAAAATACCGGACCCGATGAAGAGACCTTTACGGCGACGGCAATGATGAGGAAAAACGGTGAAAGGGCTAGAAGGGAAATGCTTGCCACGGCCAGGTTGAGAAGCCTTCGGGACCAATCGCGCCCGCTG
>JABDNZ010000385.1 GCA_013043565.1 Gemmatimonadota bacterium
ACCGCGGCCTCCGTTTGGCCCACCCGTCGAAGCACCCCACCGGGCCGGGCCCGGAGGGGGAATATGTGGCCTGGGCGGCGGAGATCGGCGGGCCGGGTGTCTTGATCCAAGAGCACTTGAATCGTCTTGGCCCGATCGTAGGCGCTGATCCCGGTGGTAACCCCGAACCGGGCGTCGGCGTCCACGGATATGGTGAATGCGGTATTCAGCGGGTCTGTGTTGTGATCGGTCATAAGAGGGAGCCCAAGCTCTGTCGCTCTCTCATTGGTCATGGCCACACAAATGAGCCCCCGGCCCAACTTCGTCATGAAGTTGATGGCCTCAGGGGTAATCTCGGAAGCCGCACAAACCAGGTCCCCTTCGTTCTCCCTGTCCTCGTCGTCCGCCACGATGACCATCTTACCTTGGCGGATATCCTCGATTGCGTCCGCGACGCGGTCGAAGGTCATGCGTTTTCCCCTCCGTAACCCATAGCCTCAAGACCTTTCATATTCAGATTTCCCCCACCCCTCCCCTCACCACTCTGCCAGGCCGAGAGGAGCTTTGCGACGTACTTCCCCACCAGATCCCCCTCGAGGTTCACCGGGTCCCCCGGTTTCAGCGATCCGAGGTTCGTGTGATCCCAGGTGAACGGAATGATCCCGACCTGGCACTGGCCCTCCCCGGGTACCGCATTCACCGTCAAGCTAACACCATTGATGGTGATGGATCCGTGCAGGATGGTCACTTCGGCAACCAGATCCGGGATCTGGAAGTCCAGTAGCCAATAATCCCCCTCCTGCCGCACGGAGATCAGGCGTCCGACCCCGTCCACGTGGCCCTGCACGAGATGCCCGTCCAGCCTTCCCCCCAGGACCATGGATCGCTCCAGGTTCACTCTGCTTCCGACCCGATAATCCCCGGCGACGGTTCTGGACAGGGTCGTCCCGATCGTTTCGACGGAAAACGTCCGGTCGTCGTTTCGGATCGCCGTCTGGCACGCGCCATCCACGGTGATGGAATCCCCGGGTTTCAACTCCCCTGAGAGCTCGGGTGCGGTGATCACGAACTCCCGGGCTCCCGATTTTTCCCGCACGGAATGGATGATTCCCACCGTCTCTATGATTCCTGTGAACATCAATCGATCCGATCGAAGGTCAAAAGGACGTCTCTCCCAAAAACCCGAGCCGTTTCCACAGGTTGCCAGGCCTTCCAAACACCTTCCGATGCCAGACCCGGAAAGGCCGGAACCGCCCTTTCACCCAGCACAAAAGGTGCCACAAAAAGGAAAAGGCGGCGGGCCCACCCACTTTCGATCAGGCTGGAGCCGAGGATCCCTCCGCCCTCACAGAATATGGAGCGGATCCCCCTCTCCCAACACACGGACAAAACGGCGTCCATGGAGAGTCCGACCTCTGCCTTGGGGACCCGCTGGACGGTCCCACCGGCGTCCTGGAGTCGTCGGACAGCGCCGTCCGGGGCCGTTTCGGAGCAGAAGACGATGACCGGGGAATCGTGGACGTCCTCAAAGAGGCGAGCCGTGTCGGGGATTTCAGCGTCGGAGTCAAGGATGATCCGGGAGGGCTGCTTCCTGAAGGGCAGATCCCCTCGGACTGTGAGAAGGGGGTCGTCCACCAGAACGGTGTTGCTCCCCACCATGATTGCGTCGAACCCGGCTCTCAACCGATGGGTTTCCCTCTGCGATTCCTCCCCGGTGATGGGGGTCCGGGTTCCGGGGCCTGAAGCGATGCGCCCGTCAAGAGTTTGAGCGAGCTTCAGAGCTACGTACGTGGCGCCATGCTCTTGGTTGAAGAAGAACGCGGGGTTCTCAGCCCGAGACTGCTCAGGGGACAACACCGGGCCGATGACCTCCACTCCCCCCTCCCTCAGGGTTTGATCTCCCCCTGCCGATGCCGGTCCGGGATCGGACGCGCCGTAGACGACGCAGGAGATCCCGGCTTCGATGAGGGCCTCTGAACAGGGCGGCGTCCGGCCGTAGTGGTCACAAGGCTCCAGGCTCACGTAGGCGGTCGCCCCTCTCGCGGCATGGCCGGCCCTGGAGAGAGCGTGGGCTTCGGCGTGGGGACCCCCAACCTCCTCATGCCAGCCCTCGGCCACGATCTCGCCGTCCTTCACCAGGACACACCCGACCATGGGGTTCGGGTGGACCCGGCCCCACCCCTGCCGGCCGATCCCCATGGCTCGCCGGAGGAAGCCCCAATCAGTGGAGGAGAGTTCGGCCGTCATGTGATCCCATGCCAGAGCGTAAAAGGCTTAAAAGGTCAGGCGAAGGGCCAGGGAGCCAAAAAAAGACGGGCCGGCCGGATCGAAGCCACCCTGCCCGGAGAGGGGCAGCGTCGACTCGAACCCCTCAGCCCATCCCAGCTCACCTGAAACCTGAAAAGTCAGAAAGGTTCGGGACGCGCCCAGGAAGCCAAGATACCGCTCGGATTCCAAACGCCCCTCACCGCTGTCGTCCGAGCCTCCACCCTGGGGATCGAGGATATTCACGGCCACCTCTCCTCCATACCGGTCCCACCCGACGCCTACGGTGAGCCCGACGCCCCAGAGGTCCTTTCCAAGCAGGCCCCGCAGCGAGGAGGTCTCGAGGTCGAAGGTGGCAGCGCTCGGGTCACCTGCGGCCACATCCCACAGTTCATGGCTACCGCCGAAGCGGTGGAACCCGGAGATGGAGAGTCCAGGGAGCGAAAATGACTCCCGCAGAATGCCGATGCGTGCGCCGGCCCCCCATCCGATCCCATGGTCGTTGAAGCCTCGATCCTTGGGAGTCCATATGTATTGGCTGGTGACCGATAGGTCGATGGAGCCGAAGCCTCCTACCGTTGGCCCCAAGGAAAAACCGTCGAATAAACCTGCGGTCGCGGACAGGTGGAGCGCTGGGAGAGTCGCCGTGGTCTCACCCCGGGGACTTCCATCCTCCACGGTCATGGCCGGGAAAGGCGCCCTGGTCAAAGACCCCCAGAAACTGAGGGCGAACCGGGGCGAGCCCTTGGTCCTCCACCCGAGTGTGCTGGCCGACCCTGGGAGATCGATCCCGCCGGAGGCGGCCAACCCCAACGCCCCCTGTGCTGCTTGAGCGGCCAGTGCCGTTTCTCGACACCATGAGAGGTGGGCCGGTGAGGTCACCCCGCAACTCGAGAACAGATCGGAGAGATCTTGGCCCCGGGCTTGCCCGGGCACGAGCGCCAGAGCCCCCAAGGCCACCGCCAAACTCCATCCTCTTCCGGCAGAACTCAAACCAGCTCCACCCCCCCTCCTTCCCTGACTTCACCCAGGATCCAACTGGTTTCTCCTGCCGCGGCAAGGTCGTTTGCCACGGAGTCTGCGTCGTCCGGGGGAGCGATCACGATCATGCCAACGCCCATATTGAAGACCCGGTACATCTCTTCATGGGCGACCTTTCCACCACCCTGAAGGACCTGGAAGAGGGGTGGAACCTCCCAGCTACCTGTGTCGACGCTAGCTCCCTGACCGTCTCCCAGAACACGTGGGAGGTTCCCGGGGATTCCTCCTCCTGTAACGTGGGCCAGGGCGTGAAGTCGATTGGAGTCGAGCAAGGGGCGGAGCGAGGCGGAATAGCTCCGGTGAATGGCCAGAAGGGCTTCTGCTACGGTCTTCTCGAGCCCTGGGATCAAGTCCTCCACACCCAGCCCCATCGCCTCGAATACGATCTTCCGGGCAAGGGAGAAACCGTTTGTATGAAGGCCCGATGACCCGAGTGCGATCAGTGCGTCGCCTGGACGAACCCGCGATCCGTCCAGGATTCTCTCCCGCTCAACCACGCCGGTGATGAATCCGGCCAGGTCATATTCTCCCGAAGAGTAGAAGTCGGGCATCTCCGCCGTCTCTCCCCCCAGGAGCGCGCAGCCGTTCTCCAGGCAAGCTTGAGCGACACCCTGAACGACCTGGGTTACCACCCCTTCCTCCATTCGTCCCGTTGCCAGGTAATCGAGGAAAAAGAGAGGCACGGCACCCTGAACGAGGATGTCGTTCACACAATGATTGACCAGATCCTGCCCCACGGTGTGGTGGGTCCCCGTGAGAAAAGCCAGCTTCAGCTTGGTGCCCACCCCGTCGGCGCTGGAGACCAGGACAGGCCTCTCCATTTTTTCAGGAAGGGCGTAGAGGCCTCCGAACAGGCCCATTTCGGACAGGGTGTTCTCGTCCCGGGTTCGGGACACCAACTCCTTGAGGGCGTGTTTGGCCCTATCTGCGGCGTCGAGGTCAACTCCAGCGTCCCGATAGCTTAGGCCGTCTCCCTCAGACATCCTCTTCCTCCTCCGGTCGGTCCATCCGGGTCGGGGCCGTCACCCCGAGGATTTCCAGTCCGTTCCTCAAAACGATCCGGACGCACCTGGCCAAAGCCAATCGAGCCTTTCTCAGCCCCTCATCTTCCGCCAGGACAGCTAGTTCCGGGCTCCGGGATGGATTCCCGGCGTGGTACCAGGAGTTCACCGCTCCGGCGGTCTGCTCCAAGTAGTCGCAAAGGACGTGAGGGGCTCTCGACTCGGCGGCTCGTCCGACCGTTCCGGGAAAGTCCGCCAGGCGCTTGATCAACTCCCTCTCCAACGAGTGGGATAGACCCTCGAGGTGAGCTCCCTCCACTCGAATGTCAGCTTCCTCGATTTCGCCCTTCCTGAAGATCGAACACATCCGGGCATGAGCGTACTGGACCTTGTAGACAGGGTTCTTCTCGGACTGGTCCAGAGCCACGTCCAGGTCGAAAACCAGGTGGGCTTCCGGCTTTCTCATCAAGAGGAAGAAGCGGGTGACGTCGACCCCCACCTCCATGTACAGGTCCCGGAGGGTCGTGTAAGATCCTGCCCGTTTCGAAAGCTTCTCCTCCTCCCCCTCCCTCTCAACCGATACCATTTGGTGGAGGACGTACTCGGGGTATCCCGCCGGAAGGCCGAGGGCCTGTAAACCGGCCCGAACGCGGCTCATAGTTCCGTGATGGTCGGCGCCCTGGACGTTGAGGGCATGGCGAAACCCACGCTCCCACTTGGTCAGGTGATAAGCGACGTCGGGGAGAAAATACGTGGGGGATCCATCCCCTTTTACCATCACACGATCTTTTTGATCTCCGTACTCCGTGGTCCTAAGCCAGACCGCTCCGTCCCTCTCGTAGACCAGGCCCGTCTCCCTGAGGGCCTGGATCGTCGTTTCGACCAAACCGTCGGTATAAAGGGAAGATTCCAGGAAGTATCGATCGAATGCGAGCCGGAAGTCCGCAAGGTCACGATCCTGCTCTTCCCTTAAAACCCGGACCGAGTATTCCTGGATTGTTTGAAGAGCCCCTGAAGAACGATCCCCTCTAAACCCCTCGCCCTCGTGGTCGAGGAAACCTCGGGCCACATCGAGCACATACTCGCCCCGGTATCCCCCCTCCGGCAGCTCGGAGTCCTCCCCGAGCAACTCCTGATACCGGGCCCACACGCTTTCGGTCAGCAGCTCGATCTGCTTGCCGGCGTCGTTGTAATAGTATTCACGATGGACAGTCCAACCGGTCCATTCGAGAAGAGCGGAAATCGCATCGCCCAGGGCCGCCTGCCTGCCGTGCCCCAGGTGCAAGGGCCCGGTAGGATTCGCAGAAACGAACTCGACCATGAAGGGCTGGCCCGAGCCGGCCGAGGAGCGGCCGAACGCCCGGTCTTCCGTCAAGATCTGGGGGAGGACCCCTGCAACGGCCCCGGAAGAGAGCCTGAAGTTCAAGAACCCCGGTCCGGCGACTTCCACCGCCAGGACTCCCGCGTCTTCGGCATCGAAAAGATTGAGGATCTCCTCTGCGATCTCTCTTGGCGCTTTTCGGAGTCGAGAAGCGAGGGTCAGAGGAAGGTTCGTCGCCCAATCCCCATGGGACGTGTCCTTGGGGCGCTCGAGGCGGATCTCCGCGCCTTCCACCCCCATCTCTTGGAGGGTTTTTTCCAGGGCGGCTTTGATGAGAACGTCCGACATGAGATCGCTAGGTCTCCCCGCCCGTTGAGCCGCTCGCGGAGCCACCCTTGGGGCCGGCATCGGTTCCGGATTCCTTCCCGCCCTTCGAGGGGCCCGCCGGAGCAGCCTTTTTCTTTCCGCCTTCGCCAGATTTCACCGACTCCGCCGACCCGGACTCCTCTCGAGAAGCTTCTTTTTTATAGGAGTCACTTCTGTAATCCGTGACGTAGAAGCCGTTCCCCTTGAACAGGAATCCGGCCCCTCCGGACAGAAGGCGTTCACTCTCGGCCCCGCATTGTGGGCAGTTGGCCTGTGGGCTGTCACTCATTCTCTGGAAGAGCTCGAATTGGTGTCCTTGCGGACACCGGTATTCATACGTGGGCATGGCCCGGCCGACCTCCGTTTCCCATTGGATTATCAGAGAAAAAGCTAACGGAGGATGGGGTCCGGTGTCACCCTTGGTCGTAGGTGCCCCACTCCTCCCGAAGGACCTCGCTGATCTCTCCCAGAGTTGCCCGAAGCTTTGCTGCCGCGATCATGGGTGGAAGCAGGTTCCTCTCGGATTTCGCGGCTGCTCGGATCTCCGCCAGAGCGCGGTGGATGACGTCGGAATCTCGGTCATCCTTTACGGCCCGAAGACTGGCCTTCTGGGACACCTCGAGGGCAAGATAGTCGGGTTGGTGGATCTCCGGGTCGGTTTCCTCCTCAACGAAGGAGTTCACACCAACCACGGTTCGGTCCCCGGATTCCACTTCGAGTTGAAACCGGTAGGCGGCCTTATGAATCTCCTCCGTCATGAACTCGACCGCTTTTGCGGCTCCTCCCAGCTCATCGATTCGATGCAGGTACTCTAGCGCCTGGGACTCCACGGCGTCCGTGAGAGCTTCGACGAAATAGCTTCCAGCCAGTGGATCCACGGTGTTGGTGACACCAGATTCGTGAGCGAGGATCTGTTGGGTACGGAGGGCCAGAAGCGCGGACTCCTCCGACGGTAGGGCCAGGGCCTCGTCGAAGGAGTTGGTATGGAGGGACTGAGTCCCCCCCAGGACGGCCGAGAGGGCCTGGAGCGTGACGCGGACGACGTTGTTGAGGGGCTGCTGAGCCGTCAGGGTCGAACCGCCGGTCTGAGTATGAAATCGAAGACGACAGGCCTTGTCCGGGGCGTGGTACCGTTCCTTCAGGAGGCGAGCCCAGAGTCGCCGACCAGCCCTGAATTTCCCGACTTCTTCCAGGACATCGTTGTGGGCGGCAAAGAAGAAGGAGAGCCGTGGGCCGAAATCGGCCAAGTCCAAACCGGCATCGATGGCCCTCTCGACGTATTCCAGCCCGTTTGCGAAGGTGAAGGCCAGCTCCTGAGGGGCGGTGGCTCCAGCTTCCCTCATATGGTATCCGGAGATGGAGATGGTATTCCACTGCGGAACCTGGCTTCCACAAAAGGCCATCACGTCCGCGACGAGGCGGAGGCTCGGTTCAACCGGATAAATGTAGGTGCCTCGGGCGATGTATTCCTTGAGAACGTCGTTTTGAACCGTCCCTCGGAGTCTTTCCCGGGGGATTCCTCGCTCGTCGGCCAGAGCCACATAGAACGCGAGGAGGATGGCCGCCGTGGCGTTGATGGTCATGGAGGTGGAGACGTCCGCCAGAGGGATGTCGTGGAACAGTACCTCCATGTCTTCCAAAGAGTCGATGGCCACTCCCACGCGACCCACCTCCCCTTCGGCCATGGGGTGGTCGGAATCGTATCCCATCTGCGTAGGAAGATCGAAGGCGACGGATAGGCCGGTCGTGCCCTGGCCCAGGAGGTATTTGTACCTTCGGTTCGTGTCTTCGGCCGTGCCAAACCCGGCATACTGGCGCATGGTCCAGAGTCGGCCGCGGTACATAGAGGGGTGGCCCCCCCTCGTGAACGGGAAGCTACCTGGGGCTCCCAGCTCCTCCGGGGCCGGTCCGGACTCGTAGACCGCCTCGACCGGAAGGCCACTTCCGGTCAGCCTTTCTTCGCCGCTATGGCCCTTCCTCATTCTTCAGAGCCTTTCTCCGATGCCTCCCTGGGGGTCTCAAACTCCACCAGGATCTGGTCTTTGTCCACGACCTGCCCCGGCTCGACCAGGACTCGCTCGACCGTGCCCTCGCCTTCGCTCTTGAGCTCGTTCTCCATCTTCATGGCTTCGACGATCACCAGTCCCTGGCCGGGGCTTACGGTGTCACCTGCTTCCACCACCACCTTCACAACCAGGCCGGGCATCGGGGCCTTCAGGGGCTTGGGCCCTCTTGGGCCGTCTGGGGTGGCCGCCATGGATTGGATCCTCCTGGTCCTCTCATCCATCACCCTGGCGTGCACCTTATGCCCGTAGACATGGAGGTTCCAGGCGTTGTTTTCCTCCCTGGACGCCAACACCCGGTAGGACTTTTCGCCGATAAGGAGGGAGTGGACGTCACTTCCATCCATTTCCACCAGGTCGGCCGTCATGGGCTCACCGTCGACGCTTATGCCATCGATGCCCAGGTCGACTTCTACTTCCCTATCCCCAATCGTCACGAAATATCTCATTGAACCTTTTAGGTGTCGGCGGCCTCGAGGGTCACCACCGTTTCGACGTGTGCGGTCTGCGGAAAGAGGTCGAAGGCCCGAGCGCGTGCCACCCGGTAGCCTTCCCCTATTCGCTTGAGATCACGAGCGAGCGTGGCCGGATCACAGCTCACGTAAATGATCTTTCCGGGTGGGGACTCCGTCAGGAGAGAAGGAATCTCCTCGGCCAACCCAGCCCGGGGGGGGTTGAGGAGAAGGAGATCTGCCGGAAGGAGTCCGCCGAGGATCTCCTCGACTCGACCTACGAGCAATCTATAATCCTGCGGTTCTTCACTACTCCTGACCGTTTGTGAAACCGGGTCAAGATCGATTCCGGTCACCCGGCCTCCCGCCCGGCCCATGGACCTTCCCAGGATTCCGAGGCCGGAGTAGGCGTCGATCACCGTCCGTCCGGCCAGGTCGCCCGCCTCTGCCAGGACGTGCCGATAAAGAGCTTCGCCGGCACCAGGGTTCACCTGGGTGAACCCCCCGCCGGAAACACCAATCGTCTCTTCGCCCCACTTCACATGCACGCTCTCGAGCCCCCCCAGGAACAGCGGTTCCCGGCCTGACTTCTCGGACCATACCGAAATCAGGTCGGGGACCTCTTTCAGTAACGCTTCGGGGTCCCCAGGCCCCTGGCCACCTCGGAGAAACAAGCTGACTCCTTCGACACAGTCTCGGAGTGTGATCCTCAGTTCCCGTCCCCCGGGGAGTCGGCCCGCTCCCGGACCCCAGGCAGAACGCAGGGCCATCCAGGCCTCGAGGAGCTTTTCGTTGGGCAGGAGGCACTCGGATCCGACGTCCAGAACCCGTCCCCGGTGGCCCAATTCCCGAAATCCAGCCACCAGCCGTCCACCCCGTAGGCGCCGGAGGGTAAAACTGACCCGACTCCGGTAACAAAACTCCTCCGGGGATGCCACGACCTCCGGGTCTCCGATCTCCAGACCTCCGATGCGTCTGAGAGCATCCCCTACCAGCCCACTCTTGATATCGATCTGGGATTCATAGGAAAGATGCTGGAGAGAGCACCCATCGCAGCGGGAATACAGACCGCATGGAGCGGAACGACGGCCTACCCCTTCTTCTATCCACTCGATGACCTCCCCCCGGGCCCATCTGGGTTTCTCCTTCACCACACGGATCCGCACACGGTCCCCGGGCGCTGCCCTGGGAAGAAAAACCACTTTTCCATCCGGCAGGGTACCGATTCCAAGCCCCCCGCTGCCGATTCCCCGGACGGACACCTCGAGATCGGAGCTCACGAGCGTTTCCGACTCAGCGGCCGCCGGAGAACGGGCGCCCGGCCCGCTTCCAGGCCGAAAAACCTCCGTCACCGCCGGCACGGATCGTTTGGATCTTCACCCTGTTTCGCT
Source organism: Gemmatimonadota bacterium (assembly GCA_013043565.1). Classification (GTDB taxonomy): domain Bacteria; phylum Gemmatimonadota; class Gemmatimonadetes; order Longimicrobiales; family Gaopeijiaceae; genus JABDNZ01. Next base: position 9,880 of record JABDNZ010000385.1, read on the forward strand.
CCTTTTCTTGCAGAAGTGCGGCGGCCACCGCGGCGGCCTTCACGACCACCGGTTCCTCCGACTCGGCGACCAGGTCGGGATGGTCCTCAAGGTATCGAATGGAGAGGTTACCCGATTGGAAATCCTCCTCGTCCATCACCCTGCGGTGGAACGGGATACAGGTTTCGACCCCCCTGATCACCAGCTCCTCCAGGCAGCGGGCCATGCGGCGAATGGCCGCGGCCCGGGAGGGCGCGTGCACGATGAGCTTGCCCAGAAGCGGGTCATAGTGAAGACCGACCTCGAAGCCGGCGATGATACCCCCGTCCCACCGGACACCCGGCCCCCCAGGCGCTTTCAGGAAGTCGATACGGCCGATGGAAGGCAGGAATCCCCGCCTCGCGTCCTCTGAAGTAATCCGGCATTCAATGGAATGGCCGGTTGGGACCAGGTCCTCCTGCTGGAGGCTCAACTTCTCCCCGGCTGCCACCCGCATCTGGAGCTCGACGAGATCGACTCCGTACACGAGTTCGGTCACTGGATGCTCGACCTGGAGGCGGGTGTTCATCTCCAAGAAGAAGAACTCTCCTCCCTTGAAGAGAAACTCCACGGTACCGGCACCCAGATAGTCCACCGCCTCGGCGGCCCGGACTGCGGCGGTCCCCATCTCTTCCCTCAGAGCCTCCGAGACCACCGGGGAGGGTGCCTCCTCGATGAGCTTCTGGTGGCGTCTCTGAATGGAACATTCCCGCTCCCCGAAGTGAATGACTCTGCCGGACCGATCTCCCATCACCTGGATTTCTATGTGACGGGGAGCATCCAGGTACCGTTCAAGGTAGACCGACCCGTCCCCGAACGCCGCTTGGGCTTCCCTGCTTGCGGCTTCAAAGGACTTCTCCAGCTGGGATGGGTCTTCGACGACTCGCATTCCTTTGCCGCCGCCGCCGGCCGAAGCCTTGAGGAGGACGGGATAGCCTACGTCCTCCGCGACCGCCGTGGCGGCCGACGGATCGGAGATGGCTTCGGTTACGCCAGGAACGATGGGCACGCCCGCCGCTTTCATCCGGCGCCGGGCCTCGGTCTTGTCACCCATGGCCCCGATGGTCTCCGGGGAAGGCCCGATGAACACGAGTCCGGCGTCCCGGACAGCTCTCGAAAACGGGGCTCGCTCCGCCAGGAATCCGTAGCCTGGATGGATTGCATCAGCCCGGGCCTTCCTTGCCACGTCCAAGATCTTGGATGCCCGGAGGTAACTGTCGGAGGAGGGAGGCGGTCCGATCAAATAGGCTTCGTCAGCCTCCAGCACGTGGAGGGCCCTTCGGTCGGCTTCGGAGTACACGGCAACGGAGCGGATCCCCAGCTCCCGGCAGGCCCTGACGATGCGAACCGCGATCTCGCCCCGATTTGCGATGAGAACACTTTCGAACACTGGCGCGAATCTCTTTTTACGAGGGGGTTTTGGGTCGATATGAGGCCCTGAAGGTAGGTCAGTTTGGGGAAACCCCACAAGCAGAGCGACGGGCCCGGAGAGCCCGGGCCCGTCG
>JABDNZ010000173.1 GCA_013043565.1 Gemmatimonadota bacterium
CTACCACTGTATGCGGGCTTGCATCCCCGGCATGAAAGACAGGGGAGGAGGCGTGATCCTGAACATGGCCTCCATCGCGGCCTCGGTAGGCATCGCCGATCGGTTCGCCTATTCCATGTCGAAAGGCGCCGTTCTGGCCATGACCTATTCGGCCGCAAAGGATTATGCTGCCCACAACATCCGGGTGGTTTCCATTTCCCCGGCCCGGATTCACACGCCTTTTGTGGACGGCTTTCTCCGGGACAACTACCCGGGTCGGGAGGAGGAGATGTTCGGAAAGCTCTCGGCAACCCAACCCATCGGCCGTATGGGGACTCCCCAGGAGGTTGCCGACCTTGCTCTGTACCTCTGCTCCGAAGCTGCCGCCTTCGCCACAGGAACCGACTATCCCCTGGACGGCGGTTTCCTCAAGCTGAATTCCTGAGCCTGGAGGCGTCATGAAGCTTTTTCGTTTTGGTGAGCCTGGGCAGGAGAAGCCGGGCGTCCTCGGTTCGGAGGGCCTGCGTTGGGACGTCTCCGCTTTCGGAGAGGACTGGAATGAGGAGTTCTTTGCCAGTGATGGCCTGGCCCGCCTGGAGACCTGGCTGGCCGAGCATGGTCCTCGATGCCCTGTCCTCCCGGAGGATGTACGCCTCGGCCCCTGCGTGGCACGACCCTCGAAGATCATCTGTATCGGACTGAACTTTGCCGGCCACGTGAAGGAAACAGGGGCGGAGATGCCCGGGGAACCGGTGGTCTTCTTCAAAGCCACCACCGCCCTGTGCGGCCCCTACGACGACATCGTCATTCCGCCGGGCTCGGAAAAAACCGACTGGGAGGTCGAGCTGGCAGTGGTGATGGAGAAGCGGGCCACCTACGTGTCCGAGGACGAGGCCATGGACTACGTGGCGGGCTACGCGGTTCACAACGACTACAGTGAGAGGGCCTGGCAGTTGGAACGAGGCGGCCAGTGGGTGAAGGGGAAGAGCTTCGACACGTATGCACCGATCGGTCCTTTCCTCGTCCCTGCAGGGGCGGTGCCCGATCCCCATGACCTGGGGCTCTGGCTGGAGGTCAACGGAGAACGGCTCCAGGAGAGCAACACCTCGGACCTGATCTTCAGGGTGCCGGCCCTAGTCAGCTACCTGAGCCGGTTCATGACCCTCCTTCCGGGGGACATCATCTCCACCGGCACCCCATCGGGGGTCGGCCTGGGGCTGGACCCTCCCAGATATCTGAAGCCCGGAGACGTGGTAGAGCTGGGGATCGACGGGCTGGGAAGTTCTCGACAAGAGGCCGTGGCCTTCGAGGACCTGGAAGAGACCCTTTCCGGGTCCGGAATCCGATGATGCCATGAGGATTGATGCCCACCAGCACTTCTGGCGATTCGATCCGGTCCGGGACAGTTGGATCACGGAGGAGATGGGCGTCATTCGCCGAGATTTCCTACCGGAAGATCTGGCTCCCCTTCTGACCGAGGCAGGTGTCGAAGGATGTGTCGCGGTTCAGGCAGACCCGTCTGAAAACGAGACGGCATTCCTCCTTCGGCTGGCCGAGGAGAATCCGTTCATCCTCGGCGTGGTGGGTTGGGTGGACCTGTTGGCCCCGAACCTGGCGGAGCGGTTGGAGCACTTCTCCCGCTTTGACCGACTCCGGGGAATCCGGCACATTGGCCAGGTCGAATCCGACCACTTCTTCGCCCGTGGGGACGTAGTCCACCGGATCGGCATGTTGACGGACTTCGGGCTCACCTACGACATCCTGCTGTACCCAAGACATCTCCCAGCGGCCCTATCCATGGTTCGCCGGCTTCCCGATCAACGATTCGTGGTCGATCATATGGCCAAGCCGCTCATCAAAGACAAGGAGATCGAACCCTGGGCGGCCCACATCCGGGAGCTCGCGGCACACCCGAACGTGTGGTGCAAAGTCTCGGGCCTGGTAACCGAGGCCGACTGGACAGGGTGGCGGCCCATGGACATGCGCCCTTATCTCGAAGTGGTCTTCGAAGCATTTGGACCTGATCGCCTGATGGTCGGGTCCGACTGGCCGGTCTGCCTTCTGGCCGCCCAGTACCACGAGGTCTGGCAGTTGGTCGAGGAGTACGCGGCCGACCTTTCGGAGGCCAACAGGCAGAAACTGTTCGGTGGGAACGCCGCCAGGTTCTACGGGCTGAAGGAGTAATCGATGGATCTAGGTCTTGCTGGAAAAACCGTGGTGGTGACTGGAGGCGGCAAGGGCATCGGCGAGGCCATTGTTAGGGCCGTCGCGGCCGAGGGGGCTGTCCCCGTGATCGTGGACATGGACGAGGATGCCTCAAACCGGTTGGCTGACGAGTTGGCGGAGGCCCACCAGAGCTGCGAAGTAATCGTTGGGAATCTGGCGGAGGAAGGGTTCTGCCGAGTAGCCGTGGAAAAAGCCGTGGAATTCCGAGGCGGGATTTACGCCCTCGTGAACAATGCCGGCGTGAACGATGGCGTGGGCGTCGAGAATGGAAACACCGACGAGTTTCTGGGATCCATTCGTCGAAACCTCCTTCATTACTTCGAGATGACCCACTTCGCCCTTCCGAGCTTGAAGGAAACCACGGGAGCCATCGTGAACGTCGCCTCGAAGGTGGCCCTCACCGGCCAGGGTGGGACGTCGGGATACGCGGCAGCCAAGGGGGGCATCCTGGCGCTGACCCGAGAGTGGGCGGTGGACTTCCTTCGCTACGGGATCCGGGTGAATGCCGTGCTTCCGGCCGAAGTGGTGACCCCACAATACCAGGAATGGCTGTCCGGCTTCCCAAACCCGGAGGCGAAGCTGGCCACGATCGCCGAGAAGATTCCACTGGGACGGCGAATGACCAGACCGGAGGAGGTGGCTGCCAGTGTGATTTTCCTCTTATCCCCCCAAGCCGGGCACATTACCGGACAGCACCTGGTCGTGGACGGGGGTTATGTCCACCTGGACAGGGCTCTGACCTAAGGAGAGGAGTATCCTATGCTCGAGGGTGGAATCCTGAACCCACACCTTCTTTCCTTGCTGGCCAGGATCAGACACACGAACACCCTGGTCATCGCCGACCGTGGGTTCCCGTCCTGGCCGGGCCTGGAAACGGTGGACATCTCTCTGGTGGACGACGTGCCCACCGTTCGGCAGGTCCTGGCGGCCCTGAAGGAGGTCTGGATCTGGGGAGAAGCTTTCATGGCCGAGGAGTTCATCGAGGGAAACGGAGAATCCACCCAGCAGGCCTACGCGACGCTTGTGGCGCCGGCGACGATCCACTTCGAGCCTCATGTCGACCTCAAAGCGCGGGTCCCCCAGGCGACAGGCCTCATCCGAACCGGTGACACGACTCAGTATGGAAACATCATCCTCGAATCAGCCTAGCACCGGCTCATCCAGGGTCGTTCCGGCACAGCTCATTCTCCCGTTTGTGCTGGTAACCCTTCTCTTCCCCCTCTGGGGATTCGCCAACGACGTCACCAATCCCATGGTGAAGGCGTTCTCGCGAATCCTCCAGATGAGCAATTTTCAGGGATCCCTGGTGCAGTTCGCTTTTTACGGCGGGTACTTCGCCATGGCCTTCCCCGCAGCGCTTTTTATCAAGCGCTATTCGTACAAAGCGGGAATCCTGGTGGGACTGGGGCTCTATGCGTTCGGGGCGCTGCTCTTTATTCCCGGAAGCATGATGGCCGTGTTCTGGCCGTTTCTCGTGGCCTATTTCACCCTGACCTGCGGCCTCTCCTTCCTGGAAACCAGCGCGAACCCCTTCATCCTGGCCATGGGCTCGGAAGAGACCTCCACTCGACGTCTCAACTTGGCCCAATCGTTCAATCCCATGGGGTCCCTCCTGGGCATGTTCATAGCCCAGCAGTTTATCCTGGCCCGGCTTGATCCGGCCACGGCGACCGAGCGGGGAGCCATGGCGGCGGACCAACTGGCGGCTCTCACGGCTCAGGACCTGGCCGTAATCCGGACCCCTTACATCGGTATCGCGTTTGTGCTGGTGGTGGTGTTCATCGCAATCGCCGTAACCCGGATGCCCTCCTACGGGGAGGACGACCGGTCACTGGACGTCGGCCCGACGCTGCGGCGCCTGGGCAGGAACAAGCGATACGTGGAGGGAGTCGTCGCCCAGTTTTTCTACGTAGGCGCCCAGATCATGTGCTGGACCTTCATCATCCACTACGGGACCATGGAGCTGGGGCTGACCGAAGTGGAAGCGCAAGGCTACAACATGGTGGCCATGGTCATCTTCGTGACCAGCCGGTTCATCTGCACCTTCCTCCTCAAGTACGTGAGCCCCGGGGGGCTCCTGATGGCACTGGCCCTGGGCGGAGGCGGCCTTACCCTCGGTGCGATCCTGATTCAGGGCATGATGGGCCTCTACTGCCTCGTGGGGACCTCCGCCTGCATGTCGCTGATGTTCCCGACCATCTATGGCATCGCCCTGAAAGGGGTGGGAGAGGACGCGAAGCTGGGCGCAGCCGGCCTCATCATGGCCATTCTGGGGGGATCGGTAATGCCTCCGCTCCAGGGCGCAATCATCGACCTGGAGACGGTGGGTCTCGCCGGGCTCTCCTTCCCGGCCGTCCGGGCCTCCTTCGTACTCCCCCTGATCTGCTTCGCGGTCATAGCTCTCTACGGTCGGCGAACGGCGGTGGACAGAGACGTGACGCCGGCCGAGACCTGAGGTCCTAGAGTTCCAGACCGGAATCCAGAGCCGCCGCCGCCACCTGAAAGTGCCGCACCTCGGGTTCAAATTCCAGCAGGTACTCTCCGTCTTCCGGGTAGTAGACGGCGATCTCCGGTTTCTCGCCGGCGAAAGCTCGGATGGAGTCCCAAGACTCCCAGAGGGAGAACACCAGGAACTCGGCTTCGTCCCCGGTCGACCGACGGAGGATCATGCTCGCCAGGTTCCCCGCCGTGGAGCGTTGGCCAGGTATACCGGTCTCCTCGATGTATTCCACGTACCGGTCCCCGTCCTCTTCTTTGGTCCTTCCCCGCCATATCCTTGCGATCATGAGACCACGCCTTTCCGGCCCGTTTGTCAGGCCTATTCACAGGAGATGTTCCTTGCTCGTAACCAGTCACCATGACATTGCCAGTTACTTCATCATAGGATTGCCGAGATAACCTGTCAACTGTATTTTACTGGTTACTATGGAGATACCAGCCCATCCCTTCGAGCTGACCAGCGGCGACCTCTGCCTGGATTTTGCCAACACCGTCGACGCGCGGCCCACCGAGAACCCGAGGGACCTACTGCCTGACTACGAGACCCTCCTGGAGTGGAGTCGGCTAGCAGGGATTCTGAAGAACTCGGGAGCGAAGGACCTCCGCAGGGAAGCGATGAGGCGCCCAAACAAGGCCGCGAAGACTCTAAAACGGGGCAGGGACCTGAGAGAGGCGGTTTTCGGCATCTTCTCCGCAGTCGCATCGGGAGCCTCTCCACAGCCGGCCCTTCTTGGTATCCTCAACAAACACCTCGAAAAAGGCTTCCGGCATCCGAGGGTGAATTCGGAAGGTTCGACATTTCACCTGAGGTGGGAGGACGAGCCGTCCTTGGACCGGGTACTCTGGCCCATCGTGCGGTCAGCCGTTCAACTGCTCACATCGGACAGGCTCGAGAGGGTGAAGGTATGCTCGGCGGCCGACTGCGACTGGTTGTTCGTGGATTCCAGCCGGAACCGGTCCCGGCGGTGGTGCGACATGGCCGTCTGCGGGAATCGGAGCAAAGTCCGGCGGTTCCGGCAAAACCTTCAGGGCTCCTGAGCGAACTCGCCCAAGGGAGAGGGAGAGGCATGGACACGCTGAAGCTCAAAACCAGGGCCATCCTCCGAATGTTCTTCGGCATCATCATTATGGGGGCGATGTTCTTCTGGACAGCCGGCACCTTCCGCTACTGGGGGGCCTGGCTGTTCCTGGCCGTTTTTTTCGTCCCGATGACCTTCGGCGTCATCTATCTGTTTCGTCATGACCCGGAGCTGCTTCAGCGGCGAATGGAGAACCGGGAGGAACGGGGGCAGCAGAGGGCTTTTCAACTCCTGGGAACGATAGCCTGGATCGGGACCTTCCTCGTTCCGGGGCTGGACCGGAGGTATGGGTGGAGCGAGGTCCCGATTTGGATCGTATTGGTCGCGGCCATGGTGGGATTGGCCGGCTACTCCATGCTCTTTTGGACCATGAGAGAGAACCGTTTTGCGGCCCGTACCATTCGGGTCGAGGAAGGCCAGACCGTCGTCACCACGGGTCCCTATGCCGTGGTCCGACACCCCATGTACTTAGGGGCGGGCCTGATGATGCTTTCCTCGCCCCTCATCCTCGGGTCGTACTGGGCTTTGATTGCGGGTCTACTCTTTCCACTACTCCTGGTGATCCGGATCCTGGATGAAGAAAAGCTCCTGCTGGAGGAGCTGCCTGGATATCCGGAGTACACCCAACAGACACGATACCGCCTGATTCCAAGGGTCTGGTGAGATCCAGTGGCGAGGTTAGGCGAGTTGAGTCCCATCGCAATTCACCAGTATGGTTACACCATCGAGACATCTACCGGGACGCCAGGAACGGAAGCTCTTTTGCGACTTCTTTCGAAAAGACCATGGGTATCAGCCTTCAGGACTCCGAAAACCAGTGCTTCGAGCGGCTTCGCGCCTACCTGAAATGAACCATGCCGGGGCGGAATGGAACAAAGCTGCGCCTTTTCTCGTTATATTGTGTAGACCATCTACAGAAGGACCACAGTGTGCTGCGCTAGGCAGCCGGGGCACCTCCGCTGCCCACCCGACATTATCGAGAGGAGGAGCCAGATGAAGGCAGAAAGGAACAACAGACCGGACAGCACGAACCTAAACCGGAGAGACCTGCTAACTCGTGCCGCCCCGGCCTGTGCACTGGGGTGTTTGGGCCTGGCGAGTGTGCCTGAGATGCTGGCCGCTGCCTCGGCCCAGACCGGTCAGGAGGTCCACAAGTTCGACCAGGCACAGGATCGTAAGTTGTCTGGGAGGCAGGTCACCCAACTTCAGAACTCCGAGTTTTTCGCATTCATTCAAAACGTTCGGGAACAGATGGGCGATGAGGAGCTGACCCGGTGGCTCAAGGTCCACTCAACCGCCGTGGGTCGCCAGGTGGGTGAACAGCAAGCGGCTGCTTCCCCGGATCGTGACTTCCAGACCTTTGTGGCCACGTTCCGTCCACCTAGATATGCCAACAGCCTGACCCACGAGGTGGTCGTGGACACGGAAGATGT
>JABDNZ010000021.1 GCA_013043565.1 Gemmatimonadota bacterium
CGCGATGTCCCCAGCATTTCCGTGGAGCAGGAGCACGGCTGGGGCGCTGGGAGAAGGCTCCCCCCCTTCCCTGACCTGATACCACCAAGCTTTGATCTGGACTCCGTCTTCGGCGGTGAGCGTGAGGTCCTCACCTTGAACACCCTGGAGGATCGGCGGAAGACCCGTGTCCCCGCGGCTTGGTTGGAAGAGGAGCCATTCTCCGGCGGTCGGTGACAGGACCATGAAGATCACACTCAGGAAGAGGAGGAGAAGGACCGGGCGGAGGAGAGAACGAAGCCCGTGAGTCCAGGGGCCAGGGCGTGACTCAGGCCGGGCCCTCAGGTGGGGTCTTCACCCTCGGGATCCGGATGATCCGACTTCCAGAGGCCCATCAAGTGCTCTTCATAGAGAGAGGGATCCGTTCGGTATTCCCGAACCCAAACCTCGAATGAGGGCAGAGCCAGCTTCCGAGACACCCGGCCCGTGGCCAGGTCCACGATCTGATCGTAGCTCAAATCTCCCTGGAGACCAGCTTCTCGAGCCGCGTCCTGAGCGAGGACGAACATCTCGTCCGGGCTCAGGAGCAAAAGGATGTCCGCCACCTGGGCCGAACAGTAGTCCAGGTACTTCGCCCGAAGAACGGCTTCGGACTCGCTTCCGTTTCGCTTGGGCGGTGGGGATCCGCCCTCAGCAATCACGCTTTGGCCTCCTGAAGAAGGGAGAAACCGACTTCATACGTTTATGTCGGGGCGTTCAAGCGTCAAGATTTGTATGAAATAAAAAGCAGCTCCGAGAATGGAGCTGCAGCGTTCCCATTCGGGAACCTTGAAAGAAAGGGGCTCAGGACGGTACGGCAGGAGGTGCCTCGTCTTGAACCACTGTGTCGGCCGCTTGTCCCTTCAGATGCCGATAGATGGACCGCCGTGTGAGCCCGTACATGATCACTCGACTCAAGAACTCAGTGTCCGTCTTTTGGGCCTCTTCAGCCTGGGCGGCCATGTCCCTGGGGAGTCGAACGTTGATCTGGACGGAGCGGGTTTCCCACATCGGCTTACCTCATAACGGCTTAGGAGAAAAAGTGTCGGAATCTACCAACCCAAACGCAGCCGTAGCCGCGACGGCCTGACGTGGTGAGGAGGGTAAAATTCCGTCGACGCACCGAAATTAAAATGGGTTTCTGAAGGACGCAACCCTTTCCAGACCAAAATGAAGAAAAAGACAGAGATTGGTAAGTCGTTGTCCCACAGTCACTTAGCAAATAGGCAAAAATGGCAAAACCACCTGTTCCCAGCTCGCCTTGGAAGAGGATTATTTCGAATTTTCAAAACGTAAGTCTAATGTCCTTTAAGGGTTTACCGGACAAGGGATAAAAAAAACGGGCTTTCGCCCGTCATGCCTTTTTTACAAAAAACACCCTCTACGGAAGGACCGACCTGAGGAAGGCTTGAAGGGTCTGATTGTGGAACCCGAGGAACCGATTCCGGATCTCGTCGGGATCTTCTTCACGGAAGATATCCGCCGTCCGAACCATCTCGTCCTCGCCCACTGGATTGAAGACGATGAACCCACGCCAAGCCTCGTCCCGGCGAAAGAGGTTGAGCGTCGCCCGCCACCGCAGGCCGTCCATCTCCATGCCCCTGGACTCCACCGTGACTGGAGGGGAAGAGCGGCGGTGGGCCGGAGGAGAGGCGAACTCCTCTTTCACGTGAGCATCCAGGTGAGCCTGCCTGTCTCCCTCCCAGACGTCTTGGGGTGGGAGGGGAAGGAGCCTCTCCAGGAAGAGATAAAGCGTGGCCAAGGGATCCTTCTCCACTTCGTTCCCCGTCTCACGCCCCCATTCCCTCGCCCGTGCGTAGAGTGGCCGAACAGCCTCCTTCGGTAGGATCGATGCAAGACCCTTGGCCTGGCGCCGCCGGTACTCCCGATAGCGGTCATCCAAAGCCGGGTCGTCTTGAACGACCTGGGGGGAGTCGATACCGGATCCGGGGCGACGGGGAGAAGAGCCTTGGAGGGCAGTCATTTAACCCGGCGGTCTCAGTGGACGAAGGCCCCACCCAGGTTGGGTGGGCCGGAAAGTGGTTGGGTTTGCTCCCTGGGTTCACGGAGATGGAGGCGGGCCAGGGTCTCCCGAGCCCCGAACGTTTCCATGACCTCCTGGAGGGCCCGATACCGGTGGGGCTCGAATCGAGCCAAGAGATGGGCCAGTCCTTCCCGAGTCTCCTGCACCTGGCTTCGGGCTTCTGAGAAACTGAGCGGAAGGGGGAACCGAACCTGATAAGAGATCCCTTCGGCTCCCCCGGACGGAACCACACGCCTCAGGTCCCGGGCCGGGAAGGCTCCCCTCAAGGCATCCTCCAGGATCTCGTCCGGCTCCCGGAACGCCGTCCCAAAAACCAAAGCATTTGCATCAAAGTCCAGGCGCGCCCGTGCCAATCGGCCCCGACCCATGGCGATCCGAACCGACGTACCTTCGTGCAAATCGAGATCTCTGCAAATGTCACGGAAGCCGATTCTGAGAAGGATCGGCCGCGAGAGAGGTCCGTATCCCGCCCGAAGGAGGACCCGCATCGCCAGGTCGAAGCAGTACGGGGCCAGAGCCCGGCGCGCTTGCCGTCCTTGGGCCGACGGATCCGCGGCAGCCCTCAACAGTTGGTGGACGTGTTTGAGGGTGGGTTCATACACCCAGTCCAAAACGACCAACTCGGTACTGAGGTCCAGCTGTTTGACCCGAGCACTTCCAAGGTCGAGAACCTGAGAGGCCGAGGCGAAGCTCCCATCCAGCACCAAGGCCAACCCGATGTCTTCGATTCGGCCTTCGGGCAGGTCGGCTTCGTGCACGCCTCGATACTGGACCACGGCTCGACTAAGGGAGACTTCGCACACGCCAGGCACATCGGCCATGGCCTCGGGCCGAGACGCCGGTTGGGGCGTAGCGAGATCTGGGGACAGCTCCGTCATGTAGAACCACCCTCTGTTGTAATCCCCGTTGGGAAAGGCAGGGATTTGAACGATAACCATTTGTTTACCGGGCTCGCAAGAATGACGTTTTCCACTGGCGCCGAGAGATTAAACAGCCCCGGGAGGCGCTTGCCCCCCTAAGAGCCTCCGAACATCTTTCGGGTCCTTCGGCGCATGACACCGAAGGAAGAGGCCTCTTCTTCCCGCTTGGAGCTCCACGTCCTTGGACCGAACCCGTCGGCTTTCCGTAGCCTTCCTCGAACGAGAAGGGGAGACCTGGGCCTGCTTTTTGGTAACCGCCCTGGGTCCGGACCGTCGGTGGTACGGGTACTTTTCCTTCCGACCCAAGGATGGGGAGGTTGGCGAGGCCGAGATCCGGACGGCAGACATCTTTCGTGAAGCTTCCGAGTCCGAAATCCATCGGAAAGCGAGGGCCCTGGGGCGCCCACTACTGTCCGGACTCCTTTCATCGGCCCTCCACACGAGGGAGGCCGCGGGGGGGGACTCGCCCCGCCTCCGGAGGTGGTTCAGGACCATGCTTTCGGAGAATTCTCAGGGGTTGTCGGGGGACTGGCCGGTGGACCCGAACGGGACCGCCGGGAAACCCGACCTGGGGAAGCTTCGCTCCCTATACGCTTCTTATCGGCTGGATCAGGTGTGCCATTTCATAGCCCTGGTCCATCCTGACGACTTCGATGCAGCGGTGAATCAGATCCTGGAAGGGAAGGTGATAGACTTCGGGTCCAGGGACATCCTTCAGTTCGCCATGATGGTGGTCGAGTTCATCGACCACCGGCTCCCTCTCCCATCCTTCGAGATCTGGGCCGAGGATTTTTTGGGGAACCAGGAGGCGTACGCCCTCTACAGCCACACGCTTCACCGGGAGGGGCGGTTGCCCTGAAACACCCTTTTTTCTACCTTTGTTTGCTAGGTTTTAAACCCACTGAAGGGAGCGTGATCAGTTTGGAAGTTCTCGTCCAGGACAACGAAAGCCTCGATAGGGCACTCCGTCGGTTCAAGAGGAAGGTCCAGCGTTCCGGGCTCTATTCGGAGCTCAGGAAGCGGCGTTTTTACGAAAAGCCGAGTGCCCAGCGGAAGCGGAAGCGAGAAGCCGCCATCCGGCGCGAGCGTCGACGTCAAAGGCGCGCACGCCCGTAGGCCCCTTCGTCCAGACGACCTCCCCCCCTCCGGGGGGAGCCAAAACGACAGAGGCTCTCCGGATTGGAGAGCCTTTTTCAATTGAGGCCATGTCCGACCTCCAACTGCCAGTCTAGGCCACCTGCCGCAAAAACAGGCCTCCAAACAACTCCCAGGCATCCAGGGATCGCGGATGCAGGCAGTCCTCCGCCATGCGCGTCAAGAGAAGAAGGCGTCCATTCCACCCCCGAATGGCGGAGGGTGTCAGGCCCGACGTAGCTCTGACCCATCGACAGAAGTTCCCATCTGATGCGAAGCCGAGCCGGTAGGAGGCGGTCAGCGTCGTCTCTCTGGGATCGGACAGAATCCGAGCGGCGGAAAGGAGGCGGAACCACCTCATGTATCGGGAAGGGGAAGGAAGTCTGCGACGCCGGAATCGGGCCTTGAGAGCCCCCGGAGATATGGCAAACACCTCGGCCAGGGAGGACAAGCTTGAATACCGAAAGGGGGACTCGAGGATCCGCCGAGAGAACCCACGGAGTTCTCCGGGCAACCCTCGGCCAACGGCCTGTGTCAGATCCGAGTAGACCCCGTCCACCCAATCCGACTCTACCGCGGCTTTTTCCATGAGGGCTCGCAAGCGAAGAGCCGAATCGTCGATGCGGGAATGGGCGAGGCCGTCGGCCTCCCAGGCATCCTCCCAAGTGCGAAGGGTGGGCTCCCCCATGGCTAGGACCGGCACCGGCGGTTCACACGCAGGAAGCCTCCGACGGAGCTTACGCTGGTCCTCCGCCCTGCACACCAAGAGCCTCGGATACCCGAAGCGCAGCGCTTCATGGACGTCTTTCGGCCGATGGAAAACGTCCTCTTCGGGAAGAGCCGCCCGCCGCACGGATGCCCGAAAGTTCCGATCGTTAATGGGGGCAAGGATCATGCTAGACAGTATTGATCGACTGGAGGATCATGGCAACTCCGAATCCCCCAGGAGATCTTTGGCCACCCCGTGGAAGTGTCGCCTCACCCATCTTCGCCAGGAGGATGGTGGCGGCTCGAGGCTTTCTCCGGATTCCAAGCGATCCAGGATCCCCTCGATTTCGGCCCTTACCTCCAGGAGGCGTTTTTTGTGGTAGTAGCCAGTCACCCAAGAGAGCCCGCCCAGCACTGCCGATCCAACGGCCACACCAGCCGCAACGCCCAAAAGGGCCGGGCCGGCCGCGGCTAGCGCGAAACCAACCCCTATTCCCGCACCGGCACCGCCTCCTAGCCCACCTATGATCCCACCGGCTATGTAGTCGTCTCGAGTGCCCGGCTCCACTTCGATCTGGACCAGGGTGCGACCCTCCTCTACATCCTCGAACCTGACCTCCACACGCTTGGCAGAGGCGACGTAATATTTGCGGGAGGTGGAAGAAGCCGCCCGGGCGATTTGAGACGCCCAGTCCACCGCCGGTCGATATAGCAAGATCGATCTTCCCTTCCTGACGGCCTGCAATAGGTGCCCTGCCACCATGAACTCGTCGATCTTTCGACTCAGCGCGGATGGGTTTCCGGGCACGACCCTGGAAGCAACCACGAAGCTGGGGCCGTAGAGGGCCGCGACAGGGCCTCGTCCGGTAGGCGGAGACGTCCGGACCTCGGACAGGGCCTTCCTGACGTGCCCCTCGTTCAGTCCAACATCCCGTGCGATTCGGAACAGGTCGTTCTCCGTCAGCCCCGAGTCACTGCCATCCGGTTCGGAGACAGCGATCTCGGCAGCTCGACGGATCACTTCGTCGAACTCTTTCCTCGTGAGGCTGCGACTCGGATCGACCATGTTGTTAACTCGAATGGACCCGGGAGGAGTCAGGGTCCGCCGGGATCCCTACTTCCACGACCCCGAACGCCGTCCCGCCGTGACCCTCGCTCATGAAGAAATACAGCCCTACCGGTGCATTTTGAAGCCTCAGGACGAACCTGGATCCCCGGGTAACCAGAGGGGGGCTGGCTATTTGCCCACTGGATTCCAGGAATTCCCGGACCTCAACGGTCAGGGAATCAGCCAGGAACTCAACCGTGTGAACCCTGTGGTCCACGCTCCGGAACTCCACACCGTCACCCGGGAAAGCTTGTATTCGAGTGGGCACAGCGTGCTCCTGAGCACCCTTACCCCCCAACGTCACGCGGTGCAGAAGTGCCCCGGCGGGTAGGCCGAGGGCCCGGGCCTCCTCACGAGCCCTGGCCATGGCGCCGCCGTCAGGGGGATCACATCCCCAAGCTCCCAAAGCAAGGAAAGCCAAAGCAAGAAGGCCAGCTCCCCCGAGGGGGGCCGGCCTCTTGAACTTCCGTTGCCCCAGTGGGGGTGTTCTCAATCAGCTGCCGTTGCTCAAGGTCCAGACATAGGCCGCCACCGCGTTGACCTGCTCGTCGGTGATGGGTGCCCCGCCCTTGGGGAGCATGAGTCCGGGGTGCTCCACCGGCTCCGGTACGCCGGTCATGATGTTCTGAACGATAGACTCATAGGAGCCATCGATATTGAGCCAAACGTCGTCTGTGAGGTCCGGAGCGAGGGGCCCACCCACGCCACCTTCCAGATGGCAGGTAAAGCAGATTCCAGCACCGGTGAAGACAGTCTCACCCTCGGCCACCATGGCGGCCGTGACTCCTTCAGGTAAATCCATGGCCGGAGCTGCCATCCCCTCTTCGGCCGGAGCCGGCTCCTGAGCCTCCTCGGCCGGTGGAGCGCTGTCCCCACCACCGCATGAGGCGAGGACAAAGATCAGAAGAATGGATGTATACCGCATCAAATCTTTCACGACTCTACCTCCGTTCCACAGGCGATACAGAATCGCCAGTTCAGGCGGAGTTCCTCCCCGCAGGCCGGGCAAGGAACTAAGTGCACGTTACTGCCACAGAAGGGACAAAACCGAACTCTGGCTTGCTGCGGGAGTTCCTCCCTGCACCAAGGACAGTTCTCGAATGGTGGAAGGTCTTCCTCCGCTTCTTCCACCACCGAGTCCGTCCCTTCATCTTCTTCGAATTCGAAGGTCCCAACGTCCTCAGAAACCTGGGTAGAGACCTCCTCGGAATCAACCTCCTGCGCTCCGTCTTCCAACTCCCCCGGAGGAACGAGGCTGGCCCCCAGAGGCTCAACTTCCAGCGATTCGTACTCCGTCTCGGAAGAAACTTCTTCCTCCACCATCTCTCGGCCCTCGGCCTCCACCATGCCCTCGTCCATAACCTCCTCCTCCTCCATGTCCTCTTCCTCCTCCGTGTCCTCTTCCTCCTCCGTGGCCGATACCTCTGCCCGGTCGCTCGCCTCCCCAGCGACCTCTTCCAGGAGACCCACCTCCAGCCGTTCGGGGTTCAGCTTCACGTCCGCGGCTGCGAAGTCCCTGTAGAGCCCCGTGTTCGGATTCGGCGTGTCGAGCTCGCCCTGGATCTCCTTCCTGGCCGTCCTGGATTCGATACTCAGATAGTCCCCTTCCCCTGCTAGGAGGCGAAGAAGCGCGTGTTCGTAGTCGGCATTCATCTCGACGCCGAGCTCGTCCCTGTGGGTCCGATATGGAACGAGATTCTGGTAAATCTCGGCGACCGTGAAAGGAGAGTTGATGTGGTCGGGGTTCCTGGCATGGATCTCTCGGACCAGGGCTCGATGGAATCGAGCCAGAACCTCTTGTTCTTCGAGCGTCATCTGTCGGTGTCCTCTTCCAGCGTAATGAGTCCTGCCCACACCGCAGCCCGAACAAAACTCACGGGGTCGGTGCAGGGAACATCCACACCCTTCTGCTCATGCCATCTTTCGGCAAGGCGCTTCATGTATTGAGTGATCGGCTCGTGGGAAAAGCCGGCCAGGTCCCGCATCTGGCGAACAATATCCAACCACGTTCCCCTGAGAAGTTGGCCGTCGGGGAGCCGCACCTGATGTTTCTGATCCGGCTCGTCCGAAGCTTTGAAGAGTTCGAGTTGGCCGATATCCGCAACCGTGGAGAGGTCTTTGCCGAAAACGGAGGCCTCGATTTCAGCAAGGAGCTGGTCGACAGGGTCAAGGGCCGACTCGAGTTCCTCGAGACGCTCTTCCCACGGAACCAGGCGTGTGTCTCCAAACTCCATTTCCCAGAGGGCCCTCTTCAGTTCGATGATTCGCCAAACCGCCAGAGAATCCCAATGGTCCAAGGGAGACACCCGCTCGAACTCCCGAAGAGCGGCTTCCCAGTCACCCCGGTCGTACAGGAGGTGCCCCAGATAGACCCTTGCCTCATGCAGATCGGGATCCAAACGGAGGGCCCGTCTGAGATGCCGACTGGCCTCTACCTCATCTCCCAGCCGGTGGAGACAGTAGGCTAGAGCGGCAACCGTATCGGCGAAATCGGGCCGGACGGAAACTGCCTTGGAAAAGAAGTCCCGGGCCTGGGCATGCAGGCCTTCCCTGTACAGGGCCCGGCCCATGGTGAGCATGAGTTCCACATCCTCGTCGAACCCCATCTCCCGGACCTCTCGGAAGTGAGCCAGGGCTTTCCCCTGATCCCCGAGGCGAAGGAGCACTTCTCCCATTCCCACCAGGGCGTCCTCATGGGCCGGATCGAGGGAGAGAGCCTCGGAAAAGGACCGCCGCGCCCAGGCGAACTCCTCCCGGGCCAGCCTGGCATAACCCAGGCCAACGTAGAGCTCGACGGCATTGGGATAGAGAGAAAGGCCCTCTCGAAGCATTTCGAGGGCCCCGTCATAGTCTCCATCGTTGTACAGCTTGTGTGCCTTTTCGTCGTATTCCTCAGAGCTGAGGAACCGATCATCCTCCACGGGCGACTCCTTAGAGAGATCTCTCGGTGGAGATCGACCGGGCGGGGCCACCCCACCCGGTTCAACTCACTCGGCGCCTGAAACCTACTATGGCGATCCCTCGGGAACCACCCTGGCCCCGAAGCCTCGCTGTCCCTCTGCTGCCCGGTTTCCCGGCAGAGAGAGGGAGCTGGTCAGGATTTCCCGTAAGAAATCCCGCAGAGCGCGCAGATCCAGTTCTTCCCGGACTTGGTCAGGCGTTGATCGTCGCCGTGGCGAGGACAGAAAAGATCCTCTCCGGCTTCGATCAACTTCTTGATGTCCGCCTTCTCCGTCTTGGTGGCCTTCGGGATCCGAAGGACGAACCGCAGGGACGAAGTATTACACTCCATCAGTACCCTCCCCAACCCGGTACTTCCTTCCCTGATGCCAAGGATGTCCAGGTGCCCCCCCTGGGGCGATTCCAGACGCTTCCCAGCGTAGTAGGCCTCAAGAGTCTTCTTGGTCTTGGGCAAGGGAATGGGATTCGCCGGGCTCCCCGGGGGCGGTTCTGCTAAAGCCTTCCTATCCATTTCTATCGTCAGTCTCGCTCAAAGAGGTAAGCAGAATCCTCCAGCCGGGTGTCCCCGTCCACCGAAACGGCGAACCGGGCTCCAGCGAAGATGGCGGCTCCGCCGAACTCGCCTTTTTTGTTGATGGCGTAGTAGTTCACACCAAAATTGGGCCGGCCCTCTTCGTCGAGAAGATAGGGTTCGACCGTGAACGTTACGATTCGTTTCAAGGCCTCTAAACAGGCATCCGTGGGGCTCATTCCGCCCCTCATCATCTCGACTACGGTGTGGCCACCCACAGTCTTGATCACCGATTCCCCTCGGCCCGTCGATCCGGCTGCCCCCACGTCGTTGTCCACGTAGAGACCAGCGCCGACAATGGGAGAGTCCCCCACGCGGCCGGGAATCTTCCAAGCCAAACCTGACGTGGTGGTCACCCCGGAGAGGTCCCCGTCGGCGTTCACCACGTTGCAGTTGATGGTCCCCTGCGGCCGGACACCGTCGTGGGAATCCAACAACGCATCGCCGTATGACGCCTCGGAGCGGAAACCGGTAGCTCCGTGGATGCTCTGTTCCGGGGTGAGATAATCATCCCGATCGCTCAGGCGGGCCCTCCATTCCACCCAGCGTCGCCGAGACTCCTCGGTGAGGAGATTCTCGATGGGATACCCCATGGACCTGGCAAACTCCTTGGCGCCCGGCCCGACCAGCAACACGTGGTTCGTGTACCGCATGACATCCCTGGCAACCAGGGAGGGGGTCTTCACTCCCTCCAGCGAGGCTACTGCCCCTGCTCCCCGGGTGGGGCCGTGCATTACCGAGGAATCCAGTTGAACCACACCGTCCAGGTTCGGAAGGCCACCGTACCCCACGGAGGTGTCGTCGGGGTCACGCTCAACGATGTTGACCCCTTGGATCGCCGCATCCAGAGTGTCCCCACCCTGCTGGACGACCTCGATGGTTCTGGAAACCGCCGCCAGCCCATTCCCACTGGCCACAGCCACCGGGGTGACCCTTTGGAGGCGCACCGCCGGGAAACCTTCCAACCCCTTGACGGGGACCATTCCAAGCGCCGCTCCGGCACCGGCGGTGGCTCGGAGAAAATCACGCCGGGTAGTCATAGGATACTCCTGAGATCGGACCTCGACTCCACGGTACAAACGGGGCTCCTGCCCTGGATCCCGAAAAACATAGGCGGCCAAGTATAGTGAGGGCTCCGCAGGATCGCCACCCGGTGTGGGAGAATTGTGGAGGGGTTGGGGGCTGGCCAGAAGAAACGAGCGGGAGGGGAGCTATGATTCTCCCATCCCGCCGTTGTTCGGCTGTCGCTTCTACCGTTGCGTCTCAGCTTTCCTGGAGCGTGTTCTCGCCAGCAGCCTCTTGAGGAACCAGTTTATCCGTCGGAATGTCCGTGGGTCCATCCGGCGCCACGGTGGTCGGTGCGGGCTTCGCCTCGGCTTCAGCCGGGATCGGGGCCTCAGGTGCCTTTTCCCTCGGGTCGAAGCCGAAACGTTTCCGGCCATGGGGGATGGCCGGCTGACAGAATCTGATGCCGACCGAGAAGAGGTCCTGAAGGTCGGCGTCTGAGAGGTCGGGGTAGCGTTCAGCGAGGTAATCGATGGTCTCCTCCATCCAATGCTGCTGATCGTTCTCCTCGGCCTGCAGGACGCCACAACGGTTGATGTGACTGAAGAGCTCGTCCCGAGCCCGGTTGATCATGGTATCTTTGGACACATTCACCTCCTGCTATTGCCTCACGGGAGGAGGCCAAACCCGCTCCCGGAGCGTTTCTCTTCACGACAGACTCTTAACCTAATGGAAGGATTGAACCATGCAAATAAGGGCCCCTGAATCCAAGGGGATGGGCCCTGATGCCGTGACCTTGGAGGTCTACCGGCATCTGTTTACTGCATTGGCCGAAGAGATGGGAGCGTCCCTGAGAAGGGCCTCATTCTCACCGAACATAAAGGAACGACGGGACTACTCTTGCGCTCTTTTTGATCCCGAGGGTGTTGCGGTGGCTCTCGGGGATCACATGCCCGTGCACCTGGGCGCCATGCCCATGAGTGTGGAAGCGGCCCTGGCGGAATCAGGGGTCCTGGAGCCCGGTGACGTCGTCATCTTGAACGACCCTTTCAAGGGAGGGACGCATCTACCGGACATCACGCTGATCTCGGCCGTCTATTCTCGAGGAGACCCGGCTCTTCTGGGGTTCGTGGCATCCCGCGCTCACCACTCGGATGTGGGGGGTATGTCGCCGGGATCCATGCCGCTGGCACAGGAGATTTACCAGGAGGGGTTACGGATCCCCCCGGTACGACTCTACAAGAAGGGGGTTCGGAACGAAGAGCTGTGGGAAACCCTTCTGGCGAACGTCAGGACTCCTGTCGAGCGGGCCGGGGACCTGGACGCCCAACTGGCTGCCCTGCACACGGGAAACAACCGCCTCCTGGAGATGGTCGACCGCAGGGGGAAGACGGAAGTCTTGGCGGCCATGCAAGCCCTCATCGCTTACGCGGACCGACTGGTGGGAGCCGGAATCCAGAAAATACCCGATGGCGTCTATGAGGCCGAAGACTCCATGGACGACGATGGTTTTGGATCGGGGCCAGTCCCCATCCGACTTCTGATGGAAGTGTCAGGAGATCAAATCCGGCTGGACTTCGCAGGCACCTCTCCCCAGACGAGGGGTGGAATCAACGCGGTGGCCGCCATCACCTCCTCGGCCACTCGGTACGTGGTACGGTGCATGGTAGAGGCCCTTCTCGGCACTCCCCTGCCCGCCGGGGGAGGATCCATGTCCGCGGTCCAGCTTCAACTACCACCCGGCTCGCTGGTCAACGCCTCCCCGCCCGCTTCCGTCGCAGCCGGGAACGTCGAGACGAGCCAGCGAATCACCGATGTCCTACTCCAGGTGTTTGGAAAGGCGCTGCCGGACCTTGGGCCGGCCCTCTCCCAGGGAACCATGAACAACACAACCGTCGGAGGTATCGATCATCGGTCGGGGGAAACCTTCGCCTACTATGAAACGGTAGGGGGCGGGCTGGGGGCCGCGCCTCAAGGGCCCGGCCTTTCCGGTGTCCATAGCCACATGTCGAACTCACTGAACACACCCGTCGAAGCCTTGGAGCATGCGTACCCATTCCGCGTGGTACACTACGGGATCCGGAGAAATAGCGGGGGGACGGGACTACACAAGGGGGGAGACGGCCTCAGGAGGGACATTCAACTCCTTACTCCGGGCAGAGTGACGCTCCTGACCGAACGACGCCTTCAAGGTCCCCGAGGAGCGGCTGGAGGAAAGCCGGGGGCTGTGGGCGAAAACGTCCTCATCCGCCAAGGGGCCGAAGAGAGCATCCCTGGGAAGGTGACCTTCGATGCGATGGAGGACGACATCATCAGCGTTCGGTCCCCGGGTGGGGGTGGGTGGGGTGAACCTTCGACAGGCGATAATGACGGCTGACCCAGACGGGGTTAGCCCGAGATCCGTTGGTCCAGATCAGCCCACCTGGCAAAGGCGGAATCGATCTCCCGTGGGAGGGCTTGAGACCGAGCGGTGGCTTCTTTAATGGTTTCGGGATCACCCTGGAAAAAGTCCGGGCGGGCCATCTCCTCATGCAGGGCTTCGAGTTCTTCCTCCAACGCCTCGATCCGGGCTGGTAGGTCCTCCCATTCCTTTTTCTCCTGATAGCTGAGGCGGGCAGGCTTGGAGGATCCTCTTCCGACCGATGAAGGACGCTGTGGGCCCTTCCCTACGGGGGTTCCTTTGCGATCCCTCCGAGGCCCGGGCGGGGTTGGAGAATCCTCGATCCTGGCCTTCACCACCCGTTGCCAGTCCGAATAGCCGCCAACGTACTCTTTTACGATTCCCTTCCCCTCGAAAACAAGGGTGCTCGAACAGAGATTGTCCAGGAAAGTCCGGTCATGGCTTACGGCCAGGACGGTTCCCTTGAAGTCCAAAAGGCGGGCCTCCATGAGCTCCAGAGTTTCGGAATCCAGGTCGTTCGTGGGCTCGTCCAGAACCAAGAGGTTCGCAGGCCTCGCGAAAAGGCGGGCCAGGAGGAGGCGGCTTCGTTCTCCACCCGAAAGGGAGCTCACCGGCTCCTTCGCCCTGGAAGGGGAAAAGAGAAAGTCCTGTAGATAGCTGAGCACGTGGCGTTTCTTTCCATCCACCATCAGGAAATCGCTGCCTCGCTCCACGCTCTCGGCTACGGTTCGTTCTTCTTCCAGGGCTTCACGCTGTTGATCGAAATGGGAAACCTCCAGAGAGATCCCGTGTTTGACCGTCCCGGAATCGGGGTTGAGGTTCCCGAGGAGAAGATTCAGGAGCGTGGTTTTTCCACATCCGTTGGGTCCGATAATGCCGACCTTGTCCCCCCGGTAGATCGTCGCGGAGAGGTTTCGAATAAGGGGCACGTCGTCGTACTCGAAGCCCAAATCCTTCGCCACGATGACCCGGGCCCCGGATCGATCGGCCTCCTGGATGTTCACCCGGACCGTACCCAACCGTTCCCGTCGCTGGGCCCGTTGCTCCCGAAGGGCCTCCAAAGCCCGAACCCTGCCTTCGTTTCGAGTCCGTCGGGCTTTGATCCCCTTCCGTATCCATTCCTCCTCTTTCGCCAGGTTTTTGTCGAAGAGGGCCCATTCCTTTTCTTCGTTTCCCAAGAGCGCTGCTTTTCGACGGAGGTAGGTGGGATAGTCACAGGCCCAGGACGTCAAGCGACCCCTGTCCAACTCGATGATCCTTGTGGAGAGCCGCTGAAGGAAGGCCCGATCGTGGGTGACAAAAAGGAGGCTTCCTTTGTACCTGGCGAGGAAAGTCTCCAACCATTCGATCCCCTCCAGGTCCAGATGATTGGTGGGCTCGTCCAGCAAAAGAAGATCGGGATCCGCCGCGAGGGCTCTCCCCAATAGTGCTCGACGCCTTTGTCCTCCCGAGAGGGACGAGAAGTCCTGGTCGGAGTCCAGGTCGAGGAGGGAACAGAGCCGCAGGACGGAATGGTGGCCTTGGGACTTCTGAGAAGCACCGGAACGAATCATGGTTCCAACAGTGCCGGTCACACCCGACGGCGCTTTTTGAGGAAGGAGGCCCACCTTCAGGCCCGGTTCCCGAACCAGAATCCCTTCGTCCGGCTCCAACTCGCCGGCCAAGATCTGGAGAAGGGTAGACTTCCCCTCTCCATTCCGTCCCACGAGGCCGATGCGCTCCCCGTTCTCGATCTGGAGATTCGCGGAATCCAAAAGGGGGCGATCGCCGTAGAGGACCCGGAGGTCCTGGCAACTCATCAAAGCCACGGCAACCGCCCCCTCTTCATCTCAGCCTGGACGACGGGATGTCAACCAGGCCGAAACCTAGTGGACGTGGTCCGGGAGGCTGACCTCGATCTCCACCCTGGTCGTGCCCCACTCGAACACCAGGTGGCCGTTGTCCCCCTCGTGTGCGTGCCAATTGACGGTGAGTTGCTCCACTGGCTCGGTCATGGTCCGGGGCAGGCCGGAAAAGGAGCCGACGTTTTGGGCCATCACTCCACCGTCGATGGGGACTCCCCATCGCTCCGCGTTGGAATTCAGAAAGAACTCCCATTCGAATTCCCCGGCAACGGCGTAGATCGAATAGCTACCGGGCTGCAACTCGACGCCGCCCACGGAAGCGGCGAAGGGCAAGTGGATCGCGGTGGCCTCATTGGCTCCCATCCGCCACGGCTCGCCAAAGGGGATCAGCCCTCCTTCCACCACCCGGCCGTTCGCTGACGGCCGTCCATAGCAGAATCTCCCGACATGCCCATCGAGGTCGATGTCGGTCTGACCCAGAGGACTGGGGCGCTCCATCGTTTCCTCCAGCGTAGCCCCTCGGAGCCAGCAGGATACGTCATCGGAAACCTCGGCGGCCGACATGGCGCCTTCCGCAGCGGCCTCTGCTCCTGGCTGGACTTCAGGCTCCTCATCGCCGGCTGGGCCGCACCCCGCGAAAAGAACCACGGCGACCACGGCAGAGGGGAGAATGGACTGAAAACCCATGGGGACTCCTTATCTAGTGCTTGAAGACGAGACCAATCGGATGCGGTCTGGTTACCTAAAATTTCCTGAAAGCGCTTTGCTCCTGTCTTCTCACCTGAACCAGACTCCGAACAACGTGGCATACATCATACGATAAATGTCGGTATTGTCGACGTTTTTGGGCAGAAGGTGAGCGTTCAGCCCGTGGGCTTTCGCCACCATGCCTCCGAGGTTGTCGTCGAAAGAAGCCCAGGCTATGCCAAAAGGCCATGTCTCTCCGAACTGGTCCGGCTTGGACATGAACGGCGGCGTTCCGGTGCCGTTTCGGCCATCGAGGGCTCCTCCGTTCCGGGTGGTAACGGGAAGAGGCTTTTCGGCAACCAAGGGATCGGCATCCCGAATTGGATAAACCTCCAGCCCGCCGGCATCGCTATCGGCGGTCGTGATGAGGAGCGTCTCCGGGTTCGCTTCCACGAAGTCCAATGCCACGCCAAAGGCCTCGTCGGCCCGGGCCAGAGCGGTAAGGGATCCCAGAGCGTTGTTCTGGTTGGCGAAATTGTCGGAGCCCTCTTCTTCCACCACGAGGAGGAATGGCCTTCCCGAAGCTTTCAGGAAGCCCAGGGCCGCCTCTGTCATCTCGGCTACCGAGGGTGCCCAGTGGGCATAGAGAGACAGCTCACGTTCCTGGAGCACTTCCTCGGATCGGTCCGAGAACGTATGAGCGGCGGCGAACACGCCGAGGACCTTCTCGGTATCCGGGGGCAGCGCCATCAACTCGTCTCTCGAATAGACAACCGCGTATCCCAGCTCCTCCGCACGCTCGATGAGGTTCAGGCTGTCCCTGCGGATTCCCGGAAAGAAGAACTTCCCCTGAACACCCTGAGGAAGCAGGAGGATCTCGCCGCCTGAGAGAATGATGTCGGTGCCGCCCTCGATGATCTGCTTGGTGATCTCGTCCACGGCACTCCGAGCCGGAGCGCTGGCGGCAAAAACTCCCGTTCCGGGCTCGGCCAAATGGCCTGTGTTCACGAGGGCGGTGGCGAAGCCCGCTTCCTGGGCCTCGACCAGAATGCTGTGGGGTTTCCCGGACAAGGACGTGAGGGGCTCGGTCCCGTCCATTCCGTAGGAATCCCAGTGGACTTTCACGCCGAACGCGTGTGAGGTCCCTCCTCCATGGGACGTCGCGCCCATGGAGTTCTTCATGTGGCCCCGGTACAAGCCCATGTGGTCCAGGCGATCCCAGTTCAGGATCCCGTCAGGGCCAACCGTGAGGAGACGGGCGGCCGCCCAGGCCGAGACACCGGCCCCGTCCGGGTGAATGAAGATGACACTTCCCTTTTCAGGGGCCGGCGCTGGTTCTTGCGCTCGAAGAACCGATTGGTTGGAGAAAACGAATGCCAGTACAACGGCATGCAGGACCCAAAAAGACCTTTTCATTTGCTTGCCTCGCGAGTACGCCGCTCAGGAATCTTCATGATCTCAACCCACCCCGTGATCTCGACCAGGACCCCTTCCTGATCCTCAGAGACTTGCCGAATCGCTCCGACGGAGGCAAGGGGACCCCACCGGAACCTCATCGACTTGCCTGCCCCCGAAGGCATTCCCATCTTCTCCCGGCCCATTGTCCCCATCTATCCAATCACCCTTGAGGCGTGGGGCCTCCTCGGTAAGGGGACGCGCTCCACTACGCGGAGAACCTCCCAAATGTTCCTGGAGGAATTTAGCCTTCCCGTTGCCATCCTGGCCCAGATCACCTGGGACGTCTCTCCCGAGATCTTCCGGATAGGGCCACTTCCAATTCGGTGGTACTCCGTTGGATGGCTGTTGGCCTTCGGGTTGGGGTTCTACCTCGTGCGTTGGATGTACCAAAAGGAAGGAAAACCTGAAAAGGACTTGGAGTCGGTCCTGCTCTATATGATTCTGGGAGCCATCATCGGCGCCCGGCTAGGACACTGCCTTTTCTACCGCCCCGATTACTACCTGGCGAACCCTCTGGAAATCGTGGCTTTCTGGAAGGGGTTTCGCGGGCTGGCGAGTCATGGAGGGGCCCTGGGGATCATGGTCTCCCTGTACATCTTCAGCAGGAGGCGTGCCGACCAACCCTACTTGTGGCTCCTGGATCGGGTGGCGGGGCCCACGGCCCTGGGGGGGTTTTTCATCCGCATGGGTAATCTCATGAACTCTGAGATCCTCGGCCTGCCTTCGGATGTCCCCTGGGCCATGACCTTCACCCGCGTGGACGCGGTGGCGAGGCATCCTGCCCAGCTCTACGAGGCCCTGAGCTACCTTCTCATCTTCTTCTTGCTCCACTTCCTTTACCTGCGTCGGGGGCCGAAACTGCCCCCCGGAACCCTCATCGGGACCTTCTTTGCAACGGTCTTTGGTGCGCGTTTCTTCATTGAATTCGTCAAGGAGCGCCATGCCGCCTTCGAAGCCGGCCTTCCACTGAGCATGGGGCAGATTCTCAGCGTCCCCATCATCGCCCTGGGTTTGGCCCTGATCATCTGGGGGCCGAAGTGGGGCGGAGCGACCGGGGAGGCAAGATCGGGTTGAGGATCGGCCCCCGCTGGCGTCATCCCGAGTTCGAGGTCGTCGAGCACCTGGGGGCCAGGGTCCTGGCTCGACCGGATGTGGTCCCGTGGGTCCGGTATGTCCTGGAGGGTGGGCAGAGCCTACACGTGGCCGCCGAGAGGGACGACGGGGCATGGCAACTCGAGGGAAGGTACCCAGTCTACGTCATCCCGGCCAAAGGGTCCGTTAACGACTCGGCACCCCCGGGGGCCAGGTGGGCGGTCCGGCATTTTGCCAGGGGTGGTCGATTCGTATCGTCGCTCCTCGGGGACCGATATTTCCGGGTTCCTCCGGTGCGTCCCTATCACGAAGTTGAAGCCAGCGAAGTAGCCAGAAGTAGAGGAATCTCAACTCCTCGGATCGTGGCCTCGGCAATGTACGCGGCGGGTCCCTTCTACAGGGCCGATCTTGTCACGGCATACATACCCGACACCTCAGACCTTGTGGAAGCCCTGTTCGATACCCGAAGGAAGGGCGCCGGGGGGGCGGCGGAGCGATTGGACGTGCTCAGGACCACCGGGAATCTGATAAAGAGGATGGCCGGTGCCGGGATCCGGCATCGGGATCTTCACGCGGGAAACGTTCTCCTGGAGTGGCAGGGGGCCGCACCGAAGCCCCACCTTCTGGATCTCGATCGGTGTGACGTAGGAGCCGGAAGAGTCGCCGTGCCCGCGACGCCGATGTACCAAAGGCTCCGCCGGTCTCTTCAGAAATGGGAACGAAGAACGGGCCTTCATATTTCCCCTCGGGAGTGGCAGACACTGGCTGACGCCGTGGACGATCGACCCTGACTTCATCGTTTCCCCGACTTCAGTAAGCAAGACGGGCGGATTCGCAAACCCAATGTCCGGATGGAAACCGTACGGGTCCCTCGAGGGACCCCCTCGATCCATACTGATCGTCATGTTGTCGGCCGTTGGGGATGCCGTACAGGTCCTGCCAGTGGCCAATGCCCTCAGACGTGCCTTCCCGGAAACCCACATGACCTGGATGGTCCAGCCCGGACCCTACGCACTCGTTCGGGATCATCCTGCCGTGGACGAATTCCTCCTGTTCCATCGCGACGGCGGGGAATCGAAGCGGCGAGGGGTGATCTCGGGACTCCGTGGACTCCTCACAGGCGGGGGGGCCCTGAGAAGGGCTGCCCGTGACAAACCGGGGCGACGTTTCGACCTCGTTCTGGGCCTTCAGGTCTACCTGAAAGCCGGGGTTCTGGTTGCCCTGGCTCCGGGGCGGATGAAGTTGGGCTTCGACCGGCGACGAGCCCGGGACTTGAACTGGCTCTTCACCTCCCATCGGATTCCGCCCCACCCGCATGGCTTCGGGCACATCCAGGATCAGTACTTCGAGTTCTTGCAGCACCTGGAGGTGGATCCTTTCCCCGTCGATTACGGATTGGAGCTGTCCGATATCGAGAAGGCCGACCAGGCTGAGTTCTTCGGGACACTGGAGGACCCGGTCTGTGCGATGGTGCTGGCCTCCAGCCATCCCCGGAAGAACTGGACGTCCGAGGGATACGCGGAAGTAGCCGAGAGGATCACGACGGAATTCGGACTATGTCCGCTGCTGGTGGGAGGCCACTCACCTGAAGAGGAAAAGGCCGCCCGAGCCATCCACCAGCTTTGTCCCACAAAAATCCGGGATGCAAGGGGAGGAGGGCTCCGTCGCCTCCTATGGCTGATGGGAGGATCGGCTTTGGTCATAAGTCCCGACACCGGACCCCTGCACATGGCCCGGGCCATGGAGGTCCCGGTGATCGGGCTCTACGGGCTCACAAACCCCAAACGGTCCGGACCGTACCGGATGTTCAACGAGCTGATCGTGGACGGCTATGCTCGGTCTCCCGGGGAGGAGTACCCTTTGAACATGGAGCTCCGCCCGGGGGGGATGGCCCGGATCACACCGGGAATGGTGATGGAGAAAGTGGAGTTGGCCCTTCGATCATCTG
Organism: Gemmatimonadota bacterium; assembly: GCA_013043565.1. Lineage (GTDB taxonomy): Bacteria > Gemmatimonadota > Gemmatimonadetes > Longimicrobiales > Gaopeijiaceae > JABDNZ01. The sequence goes on from JABDNZ010000021.1 coordinate 19,900, forward strand.
GGCATTGAGCGGGATCCGTACCGCAGGAAGAATAGCTTACCCCTCGTCCTCCCCGTCGACGTCTTCCCCCTCCTGCCGAACCAGACCCAGAATCGCCGCTTGGGGAACCACCAAATACTTCTCTTCTTCAAAGGTGATCTCCACCGCCGCCTTTCTGAAGAAGATCGCGAAGTCTCCCACCTCGGCCTGAATGGGCACATACCGGGCCTCGCCGGAATCGATCTTCCAGGGCTCGTCGTTGAGGTCGGCTGGGGCCCCGATGGGGGTGCCAGGGCCAACCGCCACTACTTTCCCGGTCTGGACCGCTTGGTTGTCGATGGCCGTGGCCGGGAGGTAGAGCCCGACTTTCGTTCGGTCCTCTCCCTCCCCGGGTTTGATCAAAACCCGATCCCCCACGACGATGAGCCTTTTCATGGCTGCCATGGTGTCATCCCTCCCTGGGGACCTTTCTCCGCCTGGGCAGAATCACCGTCCGGAGGCAGGTGCCCGGCCAACTCCTCGAAAAAAGAAATATGGGCCCCGAGCAGGGGAAACCCCAGAGGCCTGTCTCAGAACTCGTACACCGAATAGCGGGAGAAGGACACCGTTTCCGACCAATGATCCCTGCCCAAACCCGCCTTCAGAAAGAGCTCGCCGAGGAAGTTCTCCGGTTCCGGAAGAGATCCCCAAACTTGCGGTAGAAAGGTGGCGCGATGCGGGGGATCCTCCATGACAAGCCCATCCACGTCCGGCCGCAATAACTCCAGGAGAGCCCTGCGGTTCCTCACAAGGAGGGGCTCCAGGGGTGAGAGAAGGCTGATGTGAACCTCGAGATCGGCCAGCTCCTCCCAAGAAAGGGGCGGGAAGCGAGGATCACCGAAAGCCGCGGAGTATGCATTCTTGGCGACGTCCTCCGCCAAGGGACGGCGTGCTTCCAGACTCCCAACACATCCCCGAAGCTGGCCTCTCAGATTCAACGTGACGAAGGTGGCTCCCGGCTCCCGGAGCCGGGAGGAAACCTCGGACATCGCCGGTTCCTGAGGTCGGTGGTGGGCCAGCCCGGACCGGATGGAAGCCAGGGCGATTCCGCGAAGGGCATCCCGTTCTTCCTTCGACAGTGCAATGCCCCCCAGCCTCCCACTCCTGTCCTCCTCGCTGATAGAGCCCAAGTCCCTAGAGGTCATACCTGCCCAGGCCTTCCGGCGGTGTCGGATTCCCACACCGAGCCCCTCCACAACCCCTCGTCCGATCCTATCCCCCCCTGCCGTGGAACGCCACAGGAGGATTGCCGAGGAGTCAGCCGAATCCCCCAGGGATCGAGACTCCCCGGGAACCTCTTTCAAGCTTGATGGGTTTTCAGTGCGAACAACGGTCCCAAGACAAATCGAAGATTGCCTTTTAAGGAGGATGAAATGAGAAAACTTCTGACCCTACCCGGCATGGCGCTGGTCAGCTTACTCACCATGGGTGCTGCTGCCAGTCCCGCGGGCGAAATCGCCTTGCCTGAGGCAGAACCGTGGGATGTCGATGTTCCCCACACCGAGATCAATTTTTCGGTCAAACACTTCTTCACTCCGGTGACCGGGAGCTTCGGGGACTATGACATCGAGCTCATGTTCGACGCGGAGCAACCCGAAAACAGCACCGTCAGGGTAAGCATCGACGTCGCCAGCGTGAATACAAAGAACGAGCGCCGCGACAACCACCTGCGGTCTCCGGACTTCTTCAACGCCGAGCAGTTCCCGAAAATGATCTTCGAGAGCACCTCCGTCAGGGCGGCCGGCGAACACACGCTGCTGGCCACGGGGGACCTGACCATCAAAGGGATCACCCGGGAAGTGGAGTTGGCCATCGACCTACTGGGGATCATGGATCTCCCCCCCGAGATGCAGGAGATGCTGGGCGGGGTCACCCAAGTGGCGAGCTTCCATGCCACCACGAAGGTGGACCGCAGGGAGTTCGAAGTGGGTGTGGCGAACTGGGCCCAGACCGTGATCGTCGGCGGAGACGTGGAGATCTCCATCGCCCTGGAGGCGAACCGGAAGTAAGACCGCCTTCCCGACAAAAAGCCCACCCACCGAGTTCGGCGGGTGGGCTTTTATTGTTCGGAAACCCCGGCTCCTAGCTGGAGCCCCGTCCGGTGGCGGACCACCTCAGTTCTGCCCTGGGGTCGGCAACCCTGAGGTGAAATGCCCATCCCCCATCCAGATCGGCCACCTTCAGGAGCACCCGGTTCCATCCGGCCTGAAGGGCCACCGGCACTTCCAGATCGTCCGGCACCGATATGTGCCGTCCCTGGCGCTCCGACACCAATTCCCCATTCACCCAAAGCTGATGGCCGTCGTCGGCACCCAGGAGGAGAGTTCCTTCCCGGGTCGACGGGGAGAAGAGAAAGGACTGGGCGTAAGCTGCGACCCAATCGCTGGGCTGAAAGTGGGGGTTCAGTCGGACGTACCCGGTGGAATCTCCCTGGACCCGTCGCCAACCCAAGATGCCTCCCCCAGGCATCCGATAGGAAATATCGGGGTCGGGATCCGCCTCCGGACCGTAGAGACTATCCAGGGCAGGGCTGTATTCCGTCCCCACCCGCTGTGGGTTCGGAAAAGGCCCGACCACTAGCCAATCCGTTGCCCACCGGTGGTTTGGGACAGCGTGGAATGCCACCGGGAGGGCCCCCTCGGGACCCTGGCCGGGATAGGAAGGAAGGCTCAGGTTCAAGGCCGACCCGCCGGTGGCCAAGGACGATCCGAGGAGGGTGGGTTCGGACGGTCGTCCGCCCGGCCCTCTGGGATAAACCCACACGTCATAACGGTCGGGCCGAGGCACCGGAAGCCTGACTTGAAGGCTCCCTCCGGTATCCACCACCTCCATTGAATCGGTCAGGACGGCGCCGGCCGGGATCTTGACCTCGAGGGCCCGTCGGTCATCCGGAGGGGGCAGGTCCGGGAAGGGGCGGTGAGGCTCGACCTGATACCAATAGGCCACCGTGGCGACGTCGGCCACGACATCGTTCCCGTGTCCGTGCTCCAAGTCCATGCGAAGCGAGTCCCGAAACCGGACCGGATCCAGGAGGTGCCAGCGATACGCCGCCACTCGACCCCGGTCCGGGTCCATGAAAGGCACCCCGTGATACGGGGCGGAGAACGGCCCGTCCTGGAAGTACCAGCCTCCGTTGAAGTAGTCTTCCGTTCCGGTGCCCTGGCCTCTGAACTGGCCATCCACCCAGAAGGCCTCGTCCCCTTCCAAGTACCAGTAGGAGTCGTCATAGCCCTCTGCCACCAAAGAAACTCCCACCAGGTGTCCTGCCCCTTCGGCCCAGAGAACACGATGGGGGCTGGAAGAGGTGGACCGGGGATCCCGGTTCCACATGGCGTGGAAGGTTGCCACCGGGCTCTGCAAAAGGGCGCCACGCTCGACGCTGGCGTTGAAGTAGAAAGCATCCACCACCTGGCCAGTTCCGTTCTCGGCCACGACCCGGGCTCCCTCGGTGAACGGCATGGGCAAGTAGGAGTAGAACCCCCCGCTGGAGACGCCCATTGGAAGAGCGGTGGAGTGGGTTTTCTCGAAGCCTTGCCCGAAGAAGTCTCCAAGAGGAACGGCCACGGAGGGAAGGTCCTCCCCGTCCCAATACATCTTCAGGGCGATGCGGCGAAGATAGTCGGGATCCTTCGATGCCACGGTGATCCATAGGCGGCGGATCACGCCCTGGCCCTCCAGGTCCAGCAGCACGGCACTGTCCCCGGGGGCGATCTCAAACCGGTCCTGGTTACCGCCGGTGGTATCATAGGAGGAGATCTGGTGAAACTCCCCGGGGCCGGGCGTCAACAAATGATCCCACTGTCCGGTTGCCTGGTGGTTGTCTTTTCCGTCGCCGCACCCGGCTGCTCCCAGCAGGAACAGGAGAGCCAACCACCCACGGAGCGGAAGAGCCAAGGCAGTACCCACTAGCGGCCCAGCCCCAGGACCTCCAGTCCCTGCTCGTAAACGATATCCACGGGAATGCCTGCGTCGGCAAGGCGGTCGAGATCCGCCTGTAGCTGTGGCCGGATGCTGCCGTACTCCTCCATGAACGCCACCACCCCGTCGTAGTCCCCGTCCCCCTGGTAGGTGAGGATCTTCTCGGAGAGAGCATCCACCGCCAGCATGGCATTCTCGAAGTCGACCCGATAGGTACCGGTGGCGTCGTCCCTTTCGAATGCTCCCATCTCATCGAAGAAGTTGAATCTGGCCACGTTCGCCCGGCCATGGGCGCTGGAGGCTCCAAAACGTATGGACCGGAAGGTGGACGACACGAACGTGGTCAGGTTCTCCAGCAGGTCCTGCCCGTCATCGAGCTCACCCAGTTTCTCCAACGCAAAGATCATATAGAGCCCCAGGACGTCGGCCTTCCCTTCCTCCAATCCGGACGCCTGGTCACGGAGGGCCTGCCTCACCGGTCCCTTCCCGTTGATGGTGTTTTTGATGCCCAACCCGTGGGCGACCTCATGGAACATCGTGTTGGCGAAGAAGGCATCGAAGGTCACCAGGTGACGCTGGTCTTCGGCCAGAAGAGTTTCGACGATGGGGACCAGGATCCGATCGAACTTGGCCCGCATCGCATTCTTCAGCTGAAGCCGCCGGGCCCCGAGTTGGAGTTGAACCTCCGGATCATTGGGGAGGTTGATGGCGATGGTCTTGGATCCGGCATTGGCATCCCCCCCCACGTAGACCAGGTCGTAAGCGTTGAGGTCGGCGTCGGACCCCGGGGTTTCTGCTTTGTATTCCTCCGGGACGGGGAGGCCCCTCTGGAGCTCGGGGAGGAAAGCGGCATAACGAGCGAGCCTCTGGCTCCACTCCCGGTCCTTGATAAGGACGAAGGCCTCATGGCTGGCCTTATAGCCGAACAGCTGATCCTCGTAGGTCTCGATGGGACCGATGACCACGTCGATCCCATTGTCCTTCATCTCCATCCAGGCGAAATCGCTGGCCTGGTACTGGTCGGTGCGGAAAGCCTGGGCACGCAACTCCAGGTACGCCTTCAGGCCAGGATCCTCTGCCAGACCCGCAGCCTCCTCCAGGCGGGCGGCAGCCCGGGTCATGGGCCCGGAAAAAGCTTCCGAATAAGGGATGGCTATGAGATTCCCTCCTTCGTCCCGTCGAACGACCGTATAGAGGCTCCTGAGCGCTTCACCGCCATCCGAGGCTGCGGCCACGGCAGCCTCGAACTCCTCAACCGTCATGTCTTCGGGGTAGAACCGGGCGCCGGCCGGCTTCGGCCCGAAGCCGGGAAGGAACGGGGCATTGCCGTCGATCCGGTCCCAAGGACCATAGTTGATCGTGCCGTATGCCTTCAGGGCCGGATCCTCCAATGAGGCAAAAAA
>JABDNZ010000394.1 GCA_013043565.1 Gemmatimonadota bacterium
CCCCACGGCCAGGACCAGGACCACGAGGAGGAGGAGTGCTCGCTTCAGGGACATGGCACCGTCATTGAAAAGGGAAGCCGGCGGGTTACCGGCTTCCGGGAAGATCTCGCCCCGGGCCTCGAATGCCAAGGGCAGCAAGGGGCCCGGGGGCGGAGTCCCCCGGGCCCGGTTCTTGGTACGGCCCTTCGGTCAGCCTGTCCTGCGGACCTTGATCATGGCGACGTCACCCGTCCATCCGTGGATCGCCGGAACCAGGTCGTCTCTGCCGGTAACGCCGTCGTGGTGGCGGACCACACCACCCTCTTCCAGCGCCGGATCGCTCGCCCCCGTGCCGGCGTCATCACTGGACACTCCTCCCAAAAGCTGGCAGGGCGGGACGATGTCGGCGAAGTCTTCGGTGTTGATTTCGGTGCCGGCGTCATACGCTCCGGCATAGAGGGTGATCTCGTCCCCGATCTTCTTGGGCAGCTTCGCAGCATCGAGACCCGTGAAACCGTCATTCGTGCAGATCAGCATGCTGGCGAAGGAGATGAAGTTCGACCCAGGATCGGCCGTGAGGGTCACGGTCACATACTCTCCGGGTGCCAGAGTGACCTCGGGGCCCTCACCCGAGCCGGCCACCGTGAAGGAGGATACGTGCTTGCTCATTCCCAAGAAATCCATCATGGGGCCGAGGTTCCCGTTCTCAGCGATCTGCCGGATCCCTTCCGAAGCGGCCTTCCCGGCGGTGAAAAAGTCCGCAGCCCCCTGGTGAACGGCAACCAATGGGGGGGTGAAGTACTGCCCGCCGGAGGTGAGGTTCTTCAGGGTCACCTCGTAGCTCCTGGCCAAGGCGACCTGGTCGGTGGCGGGTTTCTCGACCTGTGCGAAGTCCGCGTCGGGGGCCATCATGTCGTCGGAGTCTGAACAACCTGCGAGGACTCCGAAGGCGATGGTCAGAATGGCTAGTGATCTCATTTTGTCTCCCATTTGAGGTTCTGGTGAAGAAACGGTTCAGCCATGTGCGGCAGGGACATGGCATGCCTCGGACCAAAACGAGATCGAATGGAAGGGAACCCGAAACGCACACGGGGACAATCACTTGCGGCGTCCGGCCCGGATCCGCCTTTTTCGTGGGTGCGTTTCATGGAACACCCGAAGCGGTGGATGGAACGTTCCATGGAACAGATCCTCTGCCCGTTTCCTTCCCCCGCCGGACCCACTACTCTTCTCCGAGTAACAGACCGGCAACTCCAGGCCCGGCAGTCTCGTACGTGGTCCGCTTGTCAGATCCCCGATCGAGAGTGGCCGGGCTTTGGATTCGAAAAAACCTAGCAGGAGGAATTCATGTTCCAGACGCGCATCGGGAGGCTCCGCTTCCTCCCGGTCATGACCTTCGGTCTCTCCATGGCACTCTTCTCGGCCTGTGAACCTTCGAACGTTGGCGGATTACCGGAGGAAGTGACCGTCAACCTCCCGTCCGAGGGGGCCATCGACGAGGCACTGGCGAGTATCACGGAAGAGGAAATCAGGGAGCATACACAGGTTCTTGCTTCAGATGAGTTCGGAGGCCGGGGCCCCTCCTCCCGTGGAGAGGAGTTGACCATCCAGTACCTGACGGAGCAGTCGGCCGCCTTGGGTTTGGAGCCTGCTGGGGAAGAAGGGACCTGGGTCCAGGAGGTCCCCGTCGTTGCCATCACGGCGGATCCGGACATGACCCTCACGATCAACGGTGGTTCTGGCCCCGCGACCTTCGAGTACGGCTCGGAATTCGTGGCAGGGACCCCCAGGGTTGTGGAAAGAGTCGGATTTGAAGGTTCGGAGATGGTGTTCGTGGGGTATGGTGCCGTGGCGCCGGAGTTCGGGTGGGACGACTACGCTGAGGTAGACGTCTCGGGTAAGACGGTGATCGTCCTGGTGAACGATCCCGGTTTTGCGACCCAGGACCCGGACCTCTTCAAGGGCAACGCCATGACCTATTACGGGCGGTGGACCTACAAGTATGAGGAGGGCGCACGGCAGGGAGCGGCGGCGGTCTTGATCGTCCACGAAACCGCTCCGGCCGCGTACGGATGGGCCACGGTGGAGAACGGTTGGACCGGAACCCAGTTCAATCTGGTCGCCGAGGACAACAACATGGATCGCGTGGCCGCGGAGGGCTGGATCACCCTGGAAACGGCGGAATCCATCTTCGAAATGGCCGGATTGGATTATCAAGAGCTGAAGGCACGAGCCCAGGTTCCCGGCTTCGAGGCGGTGTCACTGGGGGATCTCACGGCCTCCCTGGAAATCACCAACACCATCGAGCGTTCTTCCTCCAAGAACTTCCTGGCCAGGATTCCCGGAACCACACGGCCCGACGAGGTCGTGATCTACATGGGCCACTGGGACCATTTTGGGATGGATATAACCCTGGAGGGCGATCAGGTTTACAACGGGGCAGTGGACAACGCTAGCGGAGTGGCGACCATTCTCGAGATCGCCGAGGCCTTCACCCTGCTGGATCCGGGCCCAGAGCGGACCGTGGTCTTTTGGGGAACCACACTCGAGGAGCAGGGATTATTGGGATCGGCTTACTATGCCGAAAACCCCGTTTATCCACTGCATAAGACCGCCGCCGCCATCAACATCGATGCGCTCCCGATCACTGGAGCCACGCACGACTACACGATCATCGGTTTCGGTAACTCCGGTTTGGACGAATATGCGGTTAGAGCCAATGCTCCGATCGACCGAACGGTGAAGCCGAACCCGGAACCCGAAAAGGGATCCTTCTATCGGTCGGATCACTTTCCGTTGGCCAAACAGGGGGTTCCTGCCCACTATGGGAGTGCGGGACACGACAACATCGAGCACGGCGAAGAATGGAGCCGGGCTCAGTCTGACGCATGGACCGCCGAAAACTACCACCAGGTAACCGACGAATACTCGGCTGGCTGGGATCTTGGTGGGGCCATGCAGGACGTTTTTGTCTGGTTCAGGATCGGGCTGGAGTTGGCGTACTCCAACGCCTTCCCTACCTGGAATGAGGGAACGGAATTCAAAGCCATCCGTGATGCCATGATGGGAGGCTGAACCCGGAGGGTACCCCATGAGACGACGAACCTTCGCAATTCCTCTGCTCGCCATCTTGGCGGTTTCGGCCTGTTCCGATTCGTCGCCGACGGGCGTCGACGAAGGTCTGGACGAGGCCGCGTTCGCTCTCGTGGCCGAGGCCGCCCTGGAGGTGAACGACCAGCAGGGAACCCCCCTTCCTTCCCTGGAAAATCTCCTGAGGCGCACGTTCGAGGCCATTCGGGCGAACGACGGCCACGCCGACGGCGTGCGGTTTTTAAAGGCCGGCCAACCGCTGAAGGCAATCATCGTAGTGCTGGGCCCAGGGGTCGCGGTCGAGAGCTTGAGGGGTGTCCGAAACGCCTTGGAGCAGCTCCATGCCCGCATCGGTGATCGACCGATCCCGGATCGAGTGCGGAAAACGATCCACCGAGCGAGGCAGACCCTCCAGAGGGGTGTCGCGGCGATGGAAGCCGGTGACCCGGTCGCTGCTCTCGGAGCAGCTCTCGTCTCGGCGGAGCTCATCCGCTCCCTGTCACCCCGCTACCGAGCCCGACGAGCCATCCAGCACGCATCGCGGGCCTTCGAAGCCGCCCGGAAAGCGGCGGGGGACGCTCCGGACCCAACGACCGTCGGAGCTCTGAGGAACGCTCATCGATTCCTCGGTGGGGCCATCGAGGCCTTCAAGGGGAAGAAATATCGGGAGGCGTACGGCTTGGCGCGGAACTCCCTGGAGATCTCACAGGAAGTACTGAAAGCCCTTTCCGGCTGATGCCGATCGGCCGCCGGTGACGAAGATGAAGTCGGCTTGGGACAAGGCTAAACGACCCCTGGAGTTCCTGCTTTGGGCAGGAGTCCTGGGGTTCGTTTTTTTGCGACTAGGCCCACAGGTAACAGCGGCCGTGGGGGTGGGCGGGGGAGATGAACCGCTCTCGGTGGGTGCCTTCACGGCCTTGGACGGGACCGAGTTCGGGGAAGCCGACCTCAGAGGGAAGGTTGTGCTGGTGAATGCCTGGGCTACCTGGTGCCGACCGTGTGTCATCGAGATGCCGGCCTTCCAACGGGTGTATGACGATTACAGGGACCAGGGCTTCCTGGTGTTAGGGGTCTCCAGGGACCGGGGTGACCCCTCCGTAGTCTCGGAGTTCCTCACGAGAAAAGGGATATCCTACCCTGTGGCCATGGCCATGGACGTGGACCTGGGTGGGATAACCGAAGTGAACACTCTTCCCACCTCCTACCTCATCGGTCGGGATGGAACGATCCGGCATAAGGTGGAAGGCCTCTACGCCGGGCCCGCCCTCCGAATGGCCGTCAAGCGCCTCCTGGCCGAAGGCTGAGTCGCACTCCTGCCGCGGAAACCATCCCCGGCCAAGGGCGAGAGCTTGAAAAAACTTGCGCAAGTCCTCTCAACCCTGTTGAATTGGTTCTCTCTGGGCTGGCTAGTTGACCAAGGACTATTTGGAATCCGGGGGTCGTCCTCACGGTAGCGATCCGGGCACCTTTCTGCATACCTCGTTCTTCGGCATCTCATCTCCATCCACTCCAGACTTTCATATCAAGGGGGTCTCTATTGTGGACCGCGGCCGTATTCCTCGTCACAGGGCTTTCGCTGGGGCCGCCCCAAGTCCAAGCGGATACGCTGGTCCTCCTCACGGGAAGCGAGGACGGCTCATACATCGAAATCGGGCGAATCCTTGCCCAAATCCTTGAAGGGTCCATTCCCGGATTGACGGTCGAGGTGCGGCCGAGCGGAGGATCGGTTGCGAATATCCTTGCCTTGGGAAGTGGTGATGCCGACCTGGTCATCGCCCAAAGCGATGTGGCATCTCATGGCGCTCGGGGAGAGTCCATGTTCGCAGATTATGGCCGGCAACCCGCCCAAGCCGTCATGGGGCTTCACTCGGAAGATGTGTTGGTCCTGGCAAGAAAAGATCTGAACCTGATCTCAGCGGAGCTCTTGGATTCCAGCCACCGTTTGGTGGTTGGGTTGGAGGGGAGCGGGACACGGGATAACGCCGGCGACGTTTTGGCCCAGCTGGGCTTGGGTTTTGACGATGTGGACACCATCGGTCGGGATCCGAGGAAAAGCCTCAATCTGCTGAGGACCGATTCGGCAGATCTTGTCTTCCTCACCGGCGGCATCAGCCCCGGCTACTGGGACACCGTCGCAGCCCATGACGCAGAGCCCCTGGATCTGGGGGAACCCCTGGTCGGGGAACTCTTGAAGGAGCGCAGATATTACCAGCGGTCCGGGTTCCAGCACGATGGAGAAGACATCAACACGGTCAGGGTCCGAGCAGTCCTGCTGGCACACTCGGATCTACCAAACGAGCGGGTAAGGCGGATCACGGAGGCCATCTACACCCGTCTTCCAGAGATCAGAGCCTCCACCGATCTGGCAAAGGGCATGCTACCCGGCACGGTTCGAGACAACATCCCGACCCGCTTCCACCCGGGAGCCGATGCCTTCTACTGCCAGGAGGGGACCGGGGGCTGTATGCCGCTTGGTTCCATGGCTTTCCTGGGCTTGCTCGGCTTCCTGGGTTTGGCCTTTGTGGCCCTGGGTTTCAGCGCCACGCTTCGGAGAGGCCTAACCCGGGCTGCGCCCCGGTTCGCAGAAAAACTCGTCGGCCCCTACGGGATGACCGATCGCTATCGATACCTGGTGATCCCGGTGCTCATCACCATCATCATCATGGGTGGGTCCGTCCTCATCCAGGCAGCGGAAATCCAGTACGCGAAGACACATAACGTCACCAGCGAGTTCGAGGG
>JABDNZ010000397.1 GCA_013043565.1 Gemmatimonadota bacterium
TCCTCCTGGATGAGCCCACCAACGACCTGGATGTAGACACCTTAAGGGCTTTGGAAGACGCGATTCTCCAATTCGCCGGGTGTGTCCTGGTAATCTCCCACGACCGTTGGTTTCTGGACAGAATCGCCACCCACATCCTGGCTTTCGAGGGAGACAGTCAGGTGTTCTGGTTCCCAGGGAACTTCCAGGAATACGAAGTGGACAAAAAGCGACGTTTGGGTGAGGAGGCCGTGCAACCTCACCGCATCAAGTACAAGAAGTTCTCGGCCTGAGGCCCGGCTCGATCAGCGGTTCCCGGCGGGCTCATCCCCCGCCGAGGTTTCCGATGGCCTCTCTCCCGGCTTCCGCCACGGTATCCAAGGCCCGGTCGATCCGGCTGAGGACAGCCGGTGATGGTCCTCCCACCTGGATGTCCTCGGTCGTCCGAATGGCACTCAGATACCACTGGGTCCACGTAGCCAGGATGAGGCGCTGCTCCGCATAATCACCGCCGGCTTCCAGAGCCGACCGACCCAGCTGGCTCTCCCTTCCGAGCCTGCGTTGTGCCGAATGCTCGAGCTCCTCGATGAGGTAGGAAGCCAGCTCGGCGTCGGCGGTGGTGAGCGCCATGGCCGAAACGGCTGCACAGACGCTGGAGTTTTCGAGGGTTTCCGCTGACACCATCTCCAGCCGGTCTCCGTCGGTGTGATAGAACTGGTCCGTGAAATGCCAAAGGAGGATCCCGGGAATTCCGGCTCTCAAAAAGGGCACATGATCGCTTCCACCCTCATAGGGGTTGGTTCCGACCGCCCACCCTGTGGCCGCCGCCTGACTCTGACATCGACCTAGGACGTAATCGTTGAAGTAATGGGGCACCATCTGTTCCACGGTCATGGGCCTCCCTCCCCATTCCGTATGCCGGTCGTCGCCCCGCGTCCAGACCGCGGACGGGTCCGGCATTTTCTCGATGAGGAAGGTGCCTCCCGTCTTCTGGGTGTCTTCCCCAACCATATCCAAGCTGAGGCCCCAGCGGATGCCTTCCATTCGCTCGGCGTCTTCTTCCAAGTACCTCCTCGTGGAGCTGATCTCGTCCCCCCAGATCATGGAGATAGTCCGCTGGGGGTCGAAGGTGCCGGCTCGGACCCCCTCTCCGAAGACACGTGCTACCTCCGTTAGGGCAGCCACGCCTGTTGCATTGTCGTTGGCCCCCGACTCCTGAACGTGAGCGCAATAAACGAATCGCTCCTCGGGGGCCACAGTTCCCCTGACATCTGCCACGAGGGTGAGTTCCTCAGATGGGTAGATGTCACTTTCCACCTCGACTCGCACCCGCACGGGTCCCGCCGCAAGGGCGTTTCGGAGCTCATCCCTGGCATTCAGAGAAATGGCCAAACCCCACGCCTCGGCCTCCTGGTCGTACGGGATGGACGACATGACGGCGATGGTTCTGTTCACCTCGGGCCTGTTGAAGGATGAGAGCCGGTAAGCCAGGACGCCCAGCGCTCCATGTTCCTGAACTGCCCTCCTGAAAAGCTGGCCTGTGCTCCCGTCACCCAGGACGACCTTTCCCCGGACGTCCTTCCCCTCGAAGTCCTGCGGAGACCCTCGGCCCACGTCCACCAACTCCGCCTCCACCCCCCCTCCAGGGATGGAGTGGGAATAGGCCGCCATCAGATTGATGTTGGTCTCCAAGGTCATGAGAGGCCTTTCCCGTCCGACGATACCGAGAGAAGCTTGGATCGGATCCCATGCTGGCCGGCTCATCTCCCGGGTTTCGATGCGGTAGGTCAGGCGAGCCTCTTCCGCTTCTGACTCCTCCGCATATCCTGCCGCCTCCAGGGCCCTCGCGACTTCCTGGATCGCGGAGTTGTAAGCGCGGTTTCCGGGGACCCTGTAGGACGGGTCCATGAAGTCCACCATTGCCCTGGCCCCATCACCCGACACGATCTCCTGGGCAAGGCCCTGGTATGCTCTGAGCACGGGAGGGGGAGCGGGAGGTGCCCCGCCGGTTTGCCCTAGCAGTTGGGGGATCGGCGCAGGTAAGCTTGCGGCCAAGAAGAACCCGATGGAGAGTAAGTATCTCATGAACGCCTCAGGGGCCACGATGTCGGGGTTTTCCTGAGGGTACTCTGGGGGGGGAAGGCGAGGGCCGGCAAGGGTGCCGGTCCCAGGCGCAGTCGGGTCGGGGACCGGCGGAGTGTTAGGACCGCCTGCTAAGGCCGATCTGGTCCTGCTTCAGCCCCCTGGTTATCGAACGGTTCGGCGGATCCTTTCCGGGCTGCTGAGTCCATCGGAAAAGAGAACCTCCACTTCGCCCGATACCACCGGCAACTCGATCCGACCATTCCTGGCAAAGCTGAGGACCTCCCCGGTATTCGGGTCCCGGACGAGAGCCATAGGGAAACTCCCGGCGTCCCACTGCATTTCGACCGCGGAAGCACCGATTGGTGTGAACTCGGGCTGGGTCGCCGCCACTCCCTGGGGTCCAACCCGGCGCTCCATGGTGGCAGGGGCTCGTCCCCCACCCGCCACTCTGAGCTCGGAGAGGGCCCCGCGATCGAAAGTCCGAAGAGGAATCGCGAATGCGAAATGGCCTTCAGCCTCTCCGGCATCCGGAACGGGAATAGGCTGGAACGAGAGGGAGAACAGGGCTATACCGCTTTGGTCTGCACCCTGGAGGACATAATCTCCGGACTCCAATGGCAGAGCAGGGAGTGTGGTTACCTCGAAGGCAGGTTCCAGGATGATCCGGCCCGCCTCGACCCGACCCCAGACGAGAAGACTCGGCTCCGGACCTCCCGGGGCTCCTTGCCCGCCGTGCATCTGGCGGTATTCCAGGATTTTCTCATACGTGTAATCGCTGATCCAGTCCGGATTACAGTAGGTCATGAAGTCATAGCGGGTATCAGGGGACTTGAGGGCCTCGGTGATCACGTCCAAACCCCATACGCCGATCTTCCCGTCGGCGTATGGATAGAGGGGATCCGGACTTCCGGCCCCGCATCCGGGGGAGTGGCGGAGGTCCCAGTTATGGCCCCACTCATGGGCAGCCACGCCCGATCCGCTTGGCAGGTGATCCCAACCGATGGCAGCCGGCCAACCAAGGTATCCCATGCCGGCTACTCCACCTCCGTAGCTGGTTTTCACCACGCCGTAGTAGTAACGGGAGGTGCCTTCCGCGACGCGGAGGGAGTTGATCTCGCTCAAAATCGTACCCCACGCACCGTTGCCGTTGTTGCTCTCCAGTGCCGGGGCGTTGGTGACATACTCGGCATGCACATCAACATCGGCCTGCGCGATAGGTAACATCCGCATGGTCACATCCATATACTGGGACGCGTTCCCCACGGTCACGTTGCCGAGAAGATTATTTACGCTCTGACGGATCGGTACGAACGTCACCTCGAAGTCCGAGATAGCCCTGACATCCATGGCTTGTGGGGACCCACTCACGGGGAAGTAGTTGTCCCCTTCGTCCCCCTCGGCGACGGAGTTGGACGGATCGACGTCTGCCAGAATCGACAGGCCCGGCTGGATCAGTGCCCCTGGGACAGGGACGTTCCACGAAGCAGCCAGCGTGGATTCGTCGACGGAGGTGGGTACCGCGGTTCCGGGGGCCAGGAGGGTCTCAGTATGAACGGGGCTCCCTCCATGAAAGAACTGGACCCGGACCGTCGGTTGGAAGGTGTTCGATTCCGAAGCAAGGGCAAAAACTCTCAGGTATCCGTCCCGGTTCGCCACCAGCGGGACGTCCCCAACCAGAGTTTGGGTGCTTTGGGTGAGGTAGAGGTTTCCGATCGTCAGGTTCGGACCGCCCCCCACCCAGGTGGTGACGGATTCCGTGCCTGATACCGCTTCTCCAGAGGCGTTGAAGGCAAACACCCGATACGAATACATAGTGTTAGGGGTCAACCCGGAGTCGGCGAACGACGTGGAGTTCGCCGGCAGGACCGCTGAAAAAGCGAATGTCCCGGCCCCGGCTTCGTCCCTTTCCACCCTGAACCCGGTTTCATTACCCGAGGCGTCCGTCCAGGCCAGATCCACGGTGGTGGAGCCGGTGACAGTGGGCACCATCCCACTGGGGGCGTCCGGAACATTGTCCCAGGTGGTGGCGCTGGCTTGGTTGGAGGAAGGGGAGCACCCACCACCGTTGCATGCAAAAACACGGTAGAAATAGCTCGTATTGAAGCCTAACCCCGTGTCGGAGTGGGATGTGGAGTTCGCCGGGAGCGTCACGATCTCCCCCCAGGCTCCGGCGACCCCTTCCTTCCGGTCGACCCGGAAGCTCGTTTCGTCAGTCGAGTTGTCTGTCCAACCCAGGTCGATCGTGGTGAGGGGAACCGAGGAGGCCGTCATCCCGGTCGGAGCCGATGGTGGGGCTTGGTTTGTCGTGGCGTTGGCCTCGCTGGAGAACGCTGAACAGCCGACGGCATTGCAGGCGCGGACTCTATAGAAGTAGGTGGTGCTCGGCGTGAGGCCTCCGTCGATGAAGCTGGTAGAATTCGCCCCCGTTGTTCCCACCTGAGCCCAGCTTCCCATGGCTCCCTCCCGTCTCTCCACCCTGAAGAGATCCTCGTTCGTCGACCCATCCGCCCAGCTCAGGGTCACGCTTGTTGAGCCGGTCGGGGCGGCGGAGAGGCTCGAAGGCGCGGCCGGTGGGACATCGGCGGTGATCACGACGGCCTCGTTGGAGTAGGCCGAGCAACCCACGTCGTTACATGCCCGCAGTCGATACGCATAGCTGGTGTTCGGGGAAAGGCCGCCGTCCGCCGCAGCGGTGTTGTTTACCGCCGGGGTCGCCACTTCGACCCAGCTGCCGGAGGGGGAGACCCTCCGCTCCAGGCGGAAAGTGGACTCGTTGTCGGAGGCATCCGTCCAGGTGAGGTCAACCGTGTAGGGCCCCGTGGCGGTCGCTGCCAGTTCTGTCGGGGCTTCGGGCGGGATCTCGTTGGTGACTGCGCTGCCCTCGTTCGAATAAGCAGAGCACCCGGCCACATTGCAGGCCCGAACCCGATAGGTGTAAACGGTGTTTGGAGTCAATCCGGCATCGGCGAAGACGGGGGTGTCTGCGCCGACACTGCCGATAAGGACCCATATCCCTCCCGGTCCATTTGTCCGCTGGATATCAAACCGGTCCTCATTTTCCGACTCATCCGTCCAAGCAAGGAAGACCGAAGTCGACCCGGTCGGGGAGGCCAGAAGACTGGATGGAGCGTGGGGCGGCACCTCATCGGTTGTGGTTTCCGCCTCGCCCGAATAGTCGGAACAACCGACTTCGTTACATGCCCGGATTCGATAGGTATAGGTGGTGTTTGGATGCAATCCGGTGTCACCGAATGCTGTTGCGTCGGCTCCCGGCATGCCGATCTGGTTCCAGCTACCTCCGGCAGCCGGTTTCCGCTCGAGTTCGAACCGATCCTCATTCGTCGATCCGTCGGTCCAGGTGAGGGCCACCGTCGAAGGCCCCGTTGCCAGGGCTTCGAGTCCCGTTGGTGAGTGGGGAGCAACTTCGTCGGTGGTGGCCTCTGCCTCCCCGGTGAACTCGGAACAGCCTGTGTCGTTGCATGCCCGCACCCGATAGGAGTAGGCCGTGTTCGGGCTGAGCCCCATGTCGTCGAACGTGGTCGTGTTCGGACCGGGGGCTCCGATTTGGTTCCAGGTTCCGGTGGTACCGACCTTTCGCTCGATGTCGAAGCGAGTCTCGTCATCGGAGGCATCGGTCCAGCTCAACGAGACCGTGGAGGAACCGGTGGCAACGGCTCCCAGGCCGGTGGGCGGGGCAGGGGGCTGGGGGACGAGGGTCCCGGTGAAGTTGACCTCGGCCGCCTTCCCGTTCCGCACGTTTGCGGATTGACTGTCGTTGGGGAATGCATGAAGAGCCGGATCGTATCCAGCGATGGTCAGGGAATAGACGCCTCGGAGTAGACCGCTGAAGGAAAAGGCTCCCTGGGAGTCTGTGGTCGAGGACCTTGCCTCCGGGCCAGAGACGGAGACGACGATCTCGGGCAATCCGGCCCCGTCCACAGCGACGGTGCCGTAGATCTCAGCGTCCCGTTTTTTCGAACCCTTGAAGTCCACCTTTGCATTAGCGGTTCCCCTTTGGAGGCTGGTTGGTTTGGTCGTGACCGAGAACTCAACATTTTCCGGGAAGCCGTCGATTTCCACCATGTAGTCCCCTTCCGGCAGGTCCGGAAAGGAGAAGCGTCCACTGGCCGCGGTCTGGCAGGCGAGGAAACGGGTCCCCGTGAGTTTTACGGCGACTCCAGGCAGGACGGATCCCTCGGCGGAAACCACCCCTTCCACTTTGCCCTGGAAGGGTGGTTCGACAGGGAGCTGAGGCCCTCCGTTGTCGCATGAGGAGGTCAATAACAAGAGGAACGTAACCGCAAGTACGAGCCTCTTCGTAGCCATAGCCTTGTCCTCGCCTGGTGAAGGGGAAGCTGGGTGGGCACTACAAAGCCTGATTGGCTGCAACGGCCACGCCACCATCCCTTCGTCTTCAGCGGATGGGGGCACTCCCCATAAATCCCTGTAGTTAAGTGGGTTACGCGGGAACAAATGTTGTCTGGAACGGAGGAAATCGTGGGGTGGGAAATTTCTTCTGGCCGGTCCGGTACCTTCTTTCCGCCGGGGCCGACTCGGAGTGGTTCCCTTAGGATTCCCCGGAGCCGGGGGATTCCAGTGCTTCGAGGGTGCCGTGCGCTTCGATCCAACCGGCCATGGTATCCTCCAGGGTCAGTTGTGCTTCCCTGAGTCTAGCGGTCAAGCGACCGGCTTCTTCGGAGCGCTCGGGGCTACCGTCGTAGAGGGTCGGGTCGGCGAGGGCCGCCTCGATCTCCGCGACCACCGCCTCTGCTTTTTGGACGTCCTTTTCTGCGCTGCCAAGGGCCTTCCGGGCGGCCCGAAGGGGGGCTTCGGCCGCCCGTCTCGCCTCCGACGCTTTTCGGGTCCGCTGCTTCGCTTCGGCTCTTGCTTTACGATCGGACTCAGCACTGGCCGCGGTCCGGGTTTCAAGCTCCCGAGCCACCTTTTCCTCCCAGTCCACGAACGGTCCTGGATAGTCATGAAGGTGACCGTCGGCAAAAGCCCAGACGCGGGTAGTCAACTCCCTGAGCAAGGCCCTGTCGTGGCTCACCAGGAGAACTGTCCCCGGGTAGTCCTCCAAAGCGTCTTCCAGGGCTTCGATGGACTCGACGTCCAGATGGTTGGTAGGCTCGTCCAATGCCAGAAGGTTGGCACCCCGGAGGGTGATGAGGGCCAGGGCGACCCTTGCCCGCTCTCCTCCCGACAGAGAATCGGTCGTGCGTTGGACCGTCTCCCCTGAGAACCCGAAACGGCCCAAGTGACCCTGGATGTCCCCACGATTCCAGGTAGGTCGGGCGTCCGCGATACAGTCGAAGAGGGTCCGGCCGGAGGGTAGGTGAGCATGATCCTGGCGAAACCATGCCGGCGAGATTCCAGCGCCGATCCTTACCCGCCCTGCCATGGGGGGGCGATCTCCCAAGAGCGTGGCGAGCAGTGTCGACTTCCCGGCACCGTTCGGTCCCACGACAGCGATCACATCCCCCCTGCGGGCGATTGCGGAGAAATCTCCGATCAGCTGGGCGCCTCCTATCCCCACCCCCAGATCCTCGGCGATCAAGACCTGGTCTCCGCCGCGGTCCGCGGCTTCGAAGCGAACAGCCATTGGGTCATCTTCCACCGGCGGCGGGGAGAGACGGGGTAAGCGAGCCAGCTTTTTCCGGCGGCTTTTTGCTTGAACCGTCTTCTGGCCGGCGATGTTCCGACGAACGAACTCTTCCTGGCGGGCGATCTCCTTCCTCTGTTCCTCCGCCTCGCGCTGTTGGGTTAGAAGGGTCCGGGCTCGTTGGGCAACAAACGCGGAGTATCCACCACGGTAAGGAAGCGCCGAACCTTGGGAGAGATGGAGAATATGGTCCGCAAAGTCATCGAGGAATGCCCGATCATGGCTGATCACCAGGACGGTTTTTCCCGACTCCTCCAGGTGTCTCCTCAGCCAATCAATGGTGTCCAGGTCCAGGTGATTGGTGGGCTCGTCAAGGAGAATCAGGTCGGCCGGAGCGGCCAACTGGGCGGCTAGTCCAACACGGCCCCGCTCACCCCCGCTCAGGTTCGTCAGGGGACGGGTTCGGGCGGCCTCTGCGTCGAACCCGAGGCCCTGCAACACTGCGTCTACACGGGCGTGGTAGGCGTAGCCCCCCTCATGGTGGAACTGTTCTTGGAGCCGGTCCAGGCGGATCAGGTCGGAGTCGTCCACGGAATCACCCAATGAGCCAAGGCGTTCTACCTCCAGAGACACCGACCGCTCCAGGTCCAAAAGCTTCTGGTACCCGCCGGCAGCAGCCTCCCATACGGTGGAGGAATTCCCGAATTCACGATGCTGGTCCAGCATCGTCATTCTCAAGCCCGGCTTTCGGTGGATAAACCCGGATTCGGGTTCTTGGGTGCCCCGGATCAGGTTGAGGAGGGTGGTTTTTCCGGTTCCGTTCCGCCCCACGATCCCCCAGCGCTCACCCGCGGCCACGGTAAAGCTCATTTCGGCAAGGAGGGGGTCGGCCCCGAACTGGACGCTCACAGAAGACAGTGCGAGAAGGGTCATGTGCCCACTTCCGCGGTCCCGAGGGTGAATCGAACCTGGGACGGAGTCCGTGAGTGAAAGGGCAGGGGGGTAGAAATCTTGTTTTTCAGGGTCACCTCCTTGGGCGAGGAAAAATGACCCTTCTATCCAACTTCGCCAATGGCCTGGCGTTATCCGCGGAAAAAGTCCCTGAGGTCGGTCAAAGGTTCCGGATCGAGCCCCCAACTAAGCCGGTACCCCAGGCTGATTCCGAGGCCGACCGGGAGGTTCTGGCCGGATACGGGAAGCTGGCCTGTCACCTCGAGGTGGCCCGGACCAACCCGCCGGCCGATTGTCGGAAGGACCTGGATGAGGCGTCTCTTGTCGCCGGGCAGCTCGAACCCTTGGGCCAGGGGGACTCCCCCCCAGAGGGCGTCCGCAGTAAGTCCCCAACTCACGGTCCCGACCGTCCCGCCCACCGATAGGGAGGCGAAGAGCTCATCGCCGGGTTCGCGAGCGGCTTCCTTGTTCGCTTCGCGCCACCGATAACCCACCCACCCCATGAGGTATTCGGATCGATCCGGCAGGGAGAATCCGGCCTCCAGGCTTGCCTCCCAATCCCGCTGCCCTTCGGTGAGCGGGAGGACCGTAGCGTCCACCGGGAAATCGCTCCCGGGGATCTTCGCCCCGAGTCGAAGGGAGAGGGGAATGTCCAGGTTCAGCAACTCCGATCCGAAGCGAGCAGCGACCCGGAGGTCTCCGAGTCCGGAGGTTCGCGAATCTCCTCCAAGGCTCTCGACGTTTAGGTTGTGCACGGGGACTTGGGCCCACAGCTCCACGCCCTCCACGATTCCGATGGCTCCGGTAAAGAAGAGGGATCGAGTGTCAAATTGGGAATCCGCGAGGAAGGCTTGCCGATCCCCGTTCGGATCGAAAAAGTCGGTGGCCCTCTGTCCGTAGGCCGCAACTTGAATCCATCCTGCACCTTTGGGGAGCGTCCTCAAGGAGCCCGATTGGGCCAACGTCGGAGACGAGTGGGGAGCGGAACAGATGGCTTGACCGGAAAGATGGATTGGGGTAAGGATCGCGATCAAACAGGCAGTCCAGAGCGGCCCAGGTCGGTTTTTGGCCTTTTTCCCCTCGGCCCGCTCTTGGCTGATCATGAAGTGCTCCAGATCTCGACGTCGGGGTAGAACGCGGGCCAGGCGAACCAGAATGCAATAAAAGCTTCGGCGACGGCCGCTAGCTGCTTGCCGGCGTTTGGTCCCTCAACTGCAACCCCATCGACCCGCCAGGTCGACCCGGTCTGGTCGTCGACGATGGTCCCGTTCATCACCGAGAAGGTCAGGTCCTGCTCTTCCAACCTCGGTAGGAAAGCCATGGCAGCCTCTCGGTTCCGATCCCAGAAGACCACATGGGCCACTTCCGAAATACTCCCCTCAACCGTAGCCACGGGCCCAAGCTCGTCCAGAGCCCCATAGGGGTAGGTGACGCCACCCGTTCCCGAAGGTATGCCGAGGACC
Organism: Gemmatimonadota bacterium; assembly: GCA_013043565.1. Taxonomy (GTDB): domain Bacteria; phylum Gemmatimonadota; class Gemmatimonadetes; order Longimicrobiales; family Gaopeijiaceae; genus JABDNZ01. Next base: position 10,081 of record JABDNZ010000397.1, read on the forward strand.
CGTTCTTTGGGGGGTCGTCGGTCGTCGACGGTGCCGGGGAACAAAAGAGTCGGGTTGTTTATGTTGGCGTAATCTCCGTACGGGTAGGACCGATAGTTCCTTTCGCCGGTGTCTGCGATCACACGCGTTTCGGGGTGGAGAGTCCGCCATCCTTCCCATGTCATTTCGATTACCGGGATCATGGCGAGATCGGTACCGTCCGCCGTTCCACATCGTGCCCCGCGTGACATCTGGGGCCAGAGGGATTCATCGGAGTTTCGGTCGTACATGACCAGGTTGTTCTGGTATAGGAGGCCGGAAACGCCAAATTCTGCGCCCGCCGCCGCGGTTCGGTCGAAACCCAGCGTGGAGCCGGTAAGAGGACAGTGCGTAATGGACCAGCGAGACCCGCCCTCGGTGAGATTCACGATCTCGTGCCACCAGAAGATGTTGAGCGGTAGAGCCAGGGGTTGGTCATCCAGGATGATCCCCACCACTCGGTCGGAGTCCTCGAGATAGTCGGTTTCGGAGTCCCCCGGAGCCACGAAGAGCGGGTTCGTGAGGGCCGGAATGCCGTCCTTTCCGGGCCCCCCGTTAAATAGAAGGCCCGGGGGGATACTGCAGTCCACTGT